>JAPPNY010000233.1 GCA_028818385.1 Spirochaetaceae bacterium | reverse complement strand
TCGCCCCATGATCCCAACCTGCCTCAAACCGTCCGCCCCGGCTGAATAGTTACCCGCAAACGAGGGTACCAGACGGCGAGGTCTGCCAACAGGCAACACGGGATCGGCAACCGGATCTTTTCAAGCACCAGAGCCGGAGGTAACGATCCTGTCATGCGTGCTTCCTGGTCATACGAAGCGCAGTGGGAGCCGACAGCCCGGATGCCGGCATGAGGAGGACCCGTTGAACATGCACGGACTACCACTGACCGGCCTCGCCCGGCTGCCGCTCGTGGCGGCGGTTGCCCTGTCGACAGCCGCGTTGGCGACGCCGACTAGCGCATCGGCGGAGGCTTGTTCGATGCGTGTCCTGCAGGCCGGTTTCTATGCCCATTTCTCGCCGGTCAGCTACAGCGCCAACCGGGAGCCGGGGACCGCCGGTTTCGACCTGCACCGAGGTTACGAAGCGGATCTGCTGACCGCACTCGAGGCGATGGAGGGCGCCGGCATCTCATTCGAGCGGCGCGGAATCGCGGAGTGGGACGGGATCTGGCTGCGGTCGGCGGGCGCGGAGTTCGATCTGGTCGGGGGCGGCATCACCATCCTCGCGTCACGCACTCGTGACGCGTCAGGCGCAACCCGGGTAACGTTCACGCCCGGCCACGTCGAGTTTCGCCAGTCGCTGCTGGTGCGCTCCGCGGACGCGCGCCGGCTGGCGGCGTACGGCGACCTCACGGCGGATCTACGAGTCGGCGTGCTCGCTGCCACCACCGGAGAAGCTCGCCTCCTGCAGATTGTCGGCCTTTCCGATCAGGCAGGCGTGCTCGCCGACGGCACGCACGTTGAAAAGCCATCCGGCACCGTGACGGCCGACGGCAGCGACCGTTACACGATCCGACCGTCCGGGGCGAGCCCCGCAGTCGCCGACCGCAGGCGGATCGTTCCACCGGTCAACGGCATGCCTCAGGTGATCGTCTATGGCGATGACGCCAGCGAGCAGACACTGCTTGATGCGTTGCGCACCGGCGAGATCGATGCACTCGCGCGAGGCATGGTCGGCAACCGCTACGCGGCGGACGCGTCGGGCGGCGACTTCACGGTCACGGCGCTCGACTCGGCGATCGAGCTTGGAGGCTTCACGCTCTGCGCCGACGAGCAGGAACTGGCCGATTGCATCGGCGCCAAGATCGACTGGCTTACCGACGGGGGCCGCATCGGCTACTCCGACTGGATTGACGACCCCGAGGTATTCCTCGACCGCGCTCGCATCTGGCGGCCCGGAAACGCCTACTGAATGCCCCGCGCCGCGGACGGACGCCTGCGTGCCCGGGGTCGCGTCAGGCCATCACGGACAGGGCGATCGCCAGCGGCGCACCGGGGGTGATGAGGACGGCGCCGGAGAAAGCGAGCGTGCCGCCGTCCTGCCGGAAGGCGACATCGACGCCGCCCACCTGCACACCGGTTACCGCGGCGCCGCCGGCCCCCACCAGTCGGTCGCTGGCGAAGGTGGACAGCGGCAACTCGCCCGATTCGACCTGTAACCTGATCTCCCCCGCTTCCAGCGTGCAGGTGCCCCAGCCGGAGCCCAGGCTCCAGAAGGCCGTGAACGGCGTGTCCGCCACCTTGGGGCTGAAGCCGACGTGCCCTTGGACGGCGTCGAACTCGAAGCCGGAATAGGCCAGCAGCAGCGCGAAGGCGGCCATCGACCGCGCGTAGTTGCTGCCGCACTCGATCTCGTTCCAGGGATTGCGGCGGCTGCCGTCGTAGCGGTCGCGCACCGCGCGCACCAGCTCCACGCCCTCGGCCAGCATGCCCTCCTGGATCATGTGGCCGGCCGCCTGGTACTCGAAGCCGTGCATGGTCTCCTGGGCATAGGTGATCGGCACCACCGGCAGGGCGCGCGGATAGGAGCAGATGATGGTGCCGGCCTCGTCATCCACGGCGTACAGGCGGGCTGGATTGAAGTGCTCGCGGAACGAGCGCTTGAAGTTGTGCCGGTAGATGGCCGCCAGGGCGGTGCGGGTCTGACCGCGGTCGAAAACCTCGCCCAGGCCACAGACGTTGGCGTGCCACTGCGCCAGTACCTGGTCGATCGCGCACCCCTCGGCCACTTGGTACTTGATCTGGCCGTGCTCGTCGTCCCAGTAGTTCCACACCTGCGAGCGCCCGCTCCTGTAGCGCTCCGCGGCATCGCCGCCCTCATACGCCTGCAGGATCGAGCGGTCGGTGAGGTCGATCCGCTGCTGGTAGTACTCGCCGTTGAACAGGTTGGCGTCCGTCCACGCCTTGCCACGCGCGAACAGCACCCGGTACTCGGACGCGGTGTCGGGCTCGCCGAGGTGCTCGGCCATCTCGGCGCCCGCGGCCAGCGCCGCCAGGTAGAAGCCGTTGAGCCAGGAATTGGGGCCGAACAGCTCCATGTCCAGCGTGTGGTGCTGGCGGCCCTCCAGCACGCCGTCGCGGTCGGCGTCCCAGCGGTCGGGATTGCTGTCCGCCCAGGCGAACGAGATGTTCCGCTTGATGGTCTCCCAGTGGCCGCGCAGCCACGCCGAGTCGCCGGAGATCTTCCAATCGCGGTAGGCCTTGATCACGCCGCCGAACTGACCGTCGGCGCAGGGACGGAAGCCGAGCCGCTCCCGCCCCAACGGCAGTTGCAGGCGGAAGGTCATGCCGCCGTCGGCGCCGGCGTTGTAGCGGAAGTCGGCGTCGCGCATCGACCGCTCCAGGTCCGGGAACAGGAACGGCAGCGCGTACGCGTAGTTCCACACGTGCGTGCAGCTCCCCTCGCAGCAGCCCTGCTCGACGCGCACGCCCTCGAAGCCGTAGAAGGTGCCGTCCTCCAGGCGCAGCACCGTCGGGCTCTTGAGCACCGACAGGGTGGCGGCTGCGGCATCGAGCACCGCCGGCGGCACGGTGCTGGCATACAGCGCGTCGCGAAACGACAGGGTCCGATCCCGCAGCCGCTCCCACTCGCGCAGGCAGTAGACGGCGCTGGCCGCGGAATCCGGGAACCGGGTCGCGTAGTGGTTGCGCCACTCCGCGTGGTCGAGCTTCGGCGGCGGCGCGTCCCGCTGTTCCTGCTCGACGCCCACGGGATGCCAGTAGTTGACGCAGTTGGGATAGCTCCAGGTCAGCACGAAGCGCGCGGTGCGCATCTCCCCAGCCGGGACGCTGACCGCGGCCGCCAGCACGCCGGTGTCGCCCCCGCCGAACCCGTGCCCTGCTTCGCCCGGCTCCGGGTAGCTGCGATTCTCGAAACCGCCCGGCGCGGTGAAGTCGTGCCAGTAGATGGTCAGGTCGTCGAACCACATGCCGCGGAACCAGCACTCCTGGTAGCTGACACCGGGGTTGTCGGTGGCGACGGTGAGGTCGCCGGCGTTCGGGTGGTCGCAGGCGATGCCGCTCGCCGCCAGCGTGAGCAACTGCGCGGCGCCGTCGCGCCGGGCGCGGTTGACCGATCCGGCGCGGGCCGGGTTCGACACCGCCAGCGCGACGGTGTAGTCCAGGTCGTCGGCGCCGGGATTGGTCACCTGCACCTCGAAGCAGGCGGCGGGAATGCTGGAGTCGTCGGCGTTGCCGGGGATGAACGGGTTGAAGGCGCGCAGGGTGACGGTGCCGGGGAACGTCCCGTCCCGGAACGTGAGCGTGGCCACCGGGAAGGTGCCCTGGAACTCGACCTCGGAGAAGTGGGGCAGGCCGGCCAGGGACGCGCGCGTCGGGCCGAAGCCGAAGCTGTGCAGCCACGTCGAGCGCAGGCTTCCGGAGAGCGGTCCGGTCAGGTCGCCCTGCAGCACCCGCGCGTCCACCACTTGGCCTGCGCGCTCCGCCTTGACGGCGAAGTGGCTGAAGCCATTGACACTGCCCTTGGCGGGCCGGTTGAAGATCTCCCAGTCGATCAGGCGGCCGTTGCCGGCCAGGCCGATGCAGCCGGAGCCGATGCCACCGAGCGGGAACGAGATCTCGTTCAGTTGCTCGCCGCGGTAGGTGAAATGGGCGCGGGTGGCCTCACTCAGGGGATGGTCGCTCATGCCGCGGCATCGTGGGGAGAAACCACGCCGGCGGCAAGTTCGCGCCGTGGCTGCCGGCACCATCGCCACCACTTGGAAGATCTCCATGATCGGCCTTCCCGCCCAATCGCCTGGCAATGGCAGATCGAGCGACAGGCGTGATCTCGGACTGACAGTTCAACCTGGGCCGATAGCGTCGAGGTAGGCATCCACCACGCCGAGAATCGCCGCCCGCGAGAGTGCGGGATACTTGGTAAACGCGGACTCCGGTATCGCATCGACGAGCCTCCGAAAGCGGTCGGCGTCGACCAGCCCGTCCTCGATGAAGTGGCGGGCATCCTCCAGATCGCGGCGGAAACCGCGCACGATTTTCGAGAACACCTGCGAATACGGATCGTAGTGAAAGAAGCTGATGCCGCCGAAGGCAGCGATGAAGACATGGCGGTCGGCCACGCCGGCAAGCGGCGGGACGAAGTGCTCCGGCCGCGCGAACTCCACATTCAGCCGCTGTGTCTCCTTGATGCGCTGAATGTCGCTGAACACCGCCTCGTCGTCGGCATACAGGTCCACATCGATCGTCGACTCACGCCATCCCTGAGCCACGGCCGTCCCACCCCCTACGACGAACACCCGAAAGCGCCTCCCGCGAGGTGCGGCCTCGGCGAGGCGCCGCATGAACGCCAGCAGGCGATCACGAGTAACGCTCTCTCGCATCTTCCTACGTGCCGGGCTCCTCCTCAGCCAACGTGGCGACCGAGCACGCGTCCGCAAAGGACACGATCAGCCGGAGGTGCGCGTTGTAGCGCGCATACGCCAAGTCGCCCTCGGTGGACGAGAGCAGCCGATAGAGCTGCAACTCCGGTTCAGGTTGGGTGGCCGTGACCGGCACGCCCTCACGGCGAAGACGTGGGGCCGCCAGCGATACCAGCAGGCTGGCGGCGCTCGTACGACCGGAGGCAAGGTCGGCCAGCCCCTCATCGACCACGTCGCCACCCGGCAGCCCCAGATCGGCGAACCGAGGACGTTTCACGCGGACAATGTAGCGTGTACCTGGCCCATATGCTTAGGGGTAAGCATCGACTTGGTCGCATCGACACCGCCATCTTGCCGCAGACGCGGCGTTCCGACAGACTGCCGCCTCAGGACATGCCCGCCGAACGCGCCGTGATAGCCGCGGCCTGCCGCACCCCGATCGGCGCGCTGGGCGGCGCGCTGGCCGCGCTCCCGGCCCCGCGTCTGGGCGCGGCGGCGATCGGCGAGGCGGTGCGCCGCGCCGGCGTAGCCCCGCACGACGTTGACGAGGTCTTCATGGGCCAGGTGCTCACCGCCGGTGCGGGCCAGGCGCCGGCCCGGCAGGCGGCCATCGGCGCCGGGCTTCCGGAAGCCGTTCCCTGCACGACGGTCAACAAGGTGTGCGGGTCCGGACTGCAGGCGGTGATCCTGGCCGCGCGCGCCGTGCTGGCCGGCGACGCCGCCATCGTCGTGGCCGGCGGCATGGAGAGCATGTCGAACGCCCCCTACCTGCTGTCCGGCGCCCGCCGCGGCTTCCGCTACGGCCACCAGCAGGTCGCCGACAGCATGATCGTCGACGGGCTCTGGGACGTGTACAACGACTTCCACATGGGGGACGCCGCCGAGCTGATCGCCCGCGAGTACGGCATCGACCGCGCTGCGCAGGACGCGTACGCAGCGCGCTCCTACCGCCGTGCGCTCGCTGGCCAGCGCAGCGGGCGCTGGGACGCCGAGATCGTGCCGGTCACGGTGAAGCCCGGCAGCCCGCCGGTGACCGCCGACGAGGAGCCGGCCCGCGCCGATTTCGACAAGATGACCACGCTGCGCCCCGCCTTCGCCGCCGACGGCACGATCACCGCCGCCAACGCGTCGTCGCTCAACGACGGCGCTGCCGCGTGCGTGGTCATGACCGGCCGCCACGCGGCCGAGCTGGGCATCACGCCGCTCGCCACGCTGGTCGCGTACGGCAGTGTCGCGGCCGCCCCAGCTCGCTTCCTGGTAGCGCCCGCGCAGGTGATACCGCCGATCCTGGAGCGGGCCGGCGTGGCGATCGGCGACGTCGACCGGTTCGAGATCAACGAGGCGTTCGCCGTCGGCAACTTGGCCGTGGAGCGCGACCTGGGCATCGACGGCGATCGCTGCAACGTGGACGGCGGCGCCGTGGCGCTGGGCCACCCGATCGGCGCCAGCGGCGCGCGCATACTCACCACCCTCCTGCACGGCCTTGCCGGGCTGCCCGCCGGACGGGCCGTGCGCGGCGTGGCGACGCTGTGCATCGGCGGCGGCGAGGCGTGCGGCGTGGTCGTCGAACGGGAGGCGGCATGATCAAGCTGTCCGGCGTGGAGCGCTTCGCGCAGCCCGCCTCGGAGGTGTGGCGGCGCCTGTCCGACCTCTCCTTCCTGGCCGGCGCCATCCCCGGTCTGTCCTCGCTGTCCAGCACGAGCGAGGATCACGTCACCTGCAAGGTGACGCCGGGCCTGTCGTTCCTTACCGGTTCGCTGACGACCACCATCGACGTGCGGGAACGGGACGAGCCGCGGATGGTGCTCGGCATCCGCAGCAAGGGCATCGGCTCCATGGCAGCGGTGACCACCACCTTCGTGGTAGGCGTCGCCGACGGCAGCTCCGCCGTCGACTGGACCGCGACCGTGGACGATCTCGGCGGGCTGCTCAAGCCGGTAGGCGCCGGACTGATCGAGGCGTCCGCCGGTAGAGTGATCGCCAGCGCGTGGGAGGGGTTCCGGGCGCAGCTCGCCGCACAGGCGTAGCGCTCAGCGGTAGGCCTCGTACTCCTTGCCGAGCACGCCGGCCGCCACCTTGAGCTTGAGGATCTCGTCCGTTCCCTCGTAGATCCGGCACACGCGCACGTCCTTCCAGTGCCGCCCCGGACGGAACAGCTCCGAGTAGCCGCGTCCGCCGAACACCTGCATGGCGCTGTCGGCCGCGCGGAACGCCGCGTCGGAGGCGAACAGCTTGGCCTCCGCCACCAGCAGGTCCACGCGCGCCACGAGGGCAGCGTCCCGGGGGCTTTCGTAAGCGGCCTGCTTGGCGTCCGCCGCGGTGTGGATCAGGCTCTCCGAAGCCTGACGCGCCAGCTCGATCGTGGCGATGTGCTCCTGCACCAACTGGTGGCGGGCGATCGGCTTGCCGTGCTGCGAGCGCTCCTTGGCGTAGGCGCACGCCTCCTCCAGGCAGTCCTCGATCACGCCCAGGCAGCCGGCCGCCACGCTCAGCCGCCCGGCGCGCAGGGTCTGCATGGCGATGGTGAGCCCCTGCCCCTCGTCTCCCAGCAGGTTCTCCACGGGCACCGGGTAGTCGGTGAGCTCGAACATCGAGGTGTCGCTGGTCGGCAGCCCCACCTTGGCGGTCATCATCTCCCGCTCGATGCCTTCCTGGTCGGTCGCGAGCAGAAAGGCGCTGAACCGCCGCGCCTTGTCGGCCGCAGGATCGCCGGTGGGCTCCGGGTAGGCGAACACCACGATCAGGTCGGCGATGCTGCCGTTGGAGATCAGGTACTTGACGCCATTGAGCAGGAAGCGGTCGCCCTCGCGCCGGTAGGTCATCTGCATCTCGCGCGGATTCGAGCCGGCCTCGGGCTCGGTCAGGCCGAACGCCATGATCGCGCGGCCGGCGGCGGTCTCCGGCAGGACCCGACGCCTCTGCGCCTCGCTCCCCCACTCGATCAGGACCGTCTGGCCGATCGAGCAGTGGCCGGAGAACAGGGTGCGCACGCCCGTCCCCTCGCGGCCGATGCGCGCCAGCGCGTCGACGTAGGTGCGGAGGTCGGCCCCGCGCCCGCCGTAGGACACCGGCACGTTGAGGCCCATGATTCCGTGCTTGCGCGCAAGCTCGACGGTCTGGTCGTTGAAGCGGTGCTCCAGGTAGCAGAGATCCTCGACCGGACGGACCTCCTGGCAGAACGCCTCGACGTCGGCCAGCAGCCTGTTGCGGGAATCGGTGTCCATCGTCACTCCAGTTACCGAATGTCGGCGGGATCGGCGCAGGCGGCCATTGGGCATGTCCCGGGCCGCGTCCGCCGCCTCACGCCTCCGCCGCTTGCAGCAACTCCCCGAGGTCGGCCGCCAGCGCCTCGACCTGCGCCGCTGCGTGCTCGGTGCACAGGAACAGTACTTCGTAGGCGGACGGCGGCAGGTAGTGGCCCCGCTCCAGCAGGGGCCGGTGCAGCGCGCCGAACCGCTCGACCGCCGCCGCATCGATGCCGTCGGCGCGGCGCGGCAGCTCTCCCGACGCAAGGTAGAGCCAGGCGATCGAGCCGGCCCGTCGGATCTGCACGTCGCCGCGGCCGAGACCGGCGATCGCGGCGTCGAGACCGGCGCCGAGCCGCTCCAGCCGCTCGTACGGCGGGTCGTCGCGCAGCGCCTGCAGCGCCGCTATCCCGGCCGCCATCGAAAGCGGATTGCCGCTCAGAGTCCCGGCCTGATAAACCGCGCCGTCCGGGGCCAGCAGGTCCATCAACTCCGGCGCTCCGGCCACCGCACCCAGCGGCATGCCGCCGCCGATCACCTTGCCGAAGGTGAGCAGGTCGGCGTCCAGGCCGAGCCCCTCGGCGTAGCTTCCGTACCGCAGCCGGAAGCCCGAGATCACCTCGTCCAGGACCAGCAGGGCGCCGGCGCTGCGCGCCAGCGAGGCCACCAGGCGGAGATATTCGGGACGCTGCACCAGCAGCCCGTTGTTGGCGGGCAGCGGCTCGATCACCACTGCGGCGATCCGGCTGCCGAACTCCGCGAACACGGCCCCGATCGCCGCGTCGTCGTCGAACGGCACAACCACCGTGGTCGCCGCTACCGCCTTCGGCACGCCGGCCGAGTCGGCGATCGCCTGCGTGGCCAGCCCGGAGCCGGCCTTGACCAGCATGCCGTCCGCATGGCCGTGGTAACCGCCGTCGAACTTGACCACCAGCTCCCTGCCCGTGGCCGCTCGGGCGATGCGCACCGCGGTCATGACCGCCTCGGTCCCGGAGCTCACCGCGCGCATCCGCCGCCGCCCGGACACCGCACCCAGCACCAGCTCGGCCAACTCCAGCTCGCGCTCGTGACAGGCACCGAACGACAGCCCGTCCGCCGCTGCGCGGCGCACCGCCTCCACCACCGTCGGCGACGCGTGGCCGTGGATGAGCGGCCCCCACGACAGGCAGTAGTCGGCATATGCGTTGCCGTCCAGGTCGATGCAGCGGCTGCCTGAGCCGCTACGAAAGTAGATCGGGTCGCCGCCGACGCGGCGAAACGCTCGCACCGGGCTGTTGACGCCGCCGGGCAGTAACTCGATCGCCCGCGCGTACGCCGCCCGACTCCTACTCAAATGCATCGAGTCGCTCGGTGTCGGCGCACGCGGGAACGCACAGCGTCATGCCCATTACGTCAAGCCGACTCTCGCCGGATCCCATATGATCTCCGCCAACCGCTGATAAAGCCTCTGTCGCTCATCAATGTCCCCTTTGGTGAATTCGATCGCGTATGGCTTGAATTCAAGCCCGTGCCTCTCGCAAAGCCCAAGGAAGCTGGGATTATTCTCATAAGCCAGCGGGTGAAATGACCGTGCTAGCGGGTTCTGAGAGTTGTAGTGCTGTACCTTCTTCGCGTATCGCATATCGCCAAAACTCGAATTGAAGTCCTTGGGGAGAAGCAGCAACCCGCCTATTCTGTTTCGGTGTTCCTGAAACTCCTGTTCGTGCCGGAACTCACGGTCATGCCGGTCGAAGTGGTCGGCCCAGATGTGCTCGACCTCAAAAGGATGTTTCCGCGAACGGTCGAGATAGTCCGAGAACGTCACCCCTGTTGCCAGTTCACAATCGAGCCATGATGTCATCCGTGCAAGAATGTAATAAACATACTTGCGGTTGCGCTGCGTCAGCCCGAAGGCTCCATAGTACCCCGCACAGATTCCGTCAAGGCGATGTCGTTCGCCCTCCAGCCATTCGGCAAGAGCCGTACGGAGTTCGTCTATCGGGCGGTCTCGTATCTCTTTGATGAGATTGAACATCGTATACACAACCGTGGAGTATCCATAGTTGCTGAAGTTCACCATTCGTCGCACTATGAAGATATCGAGCGCGGCAGCGACCAACTCTGCCTTTCCGCAAAACACTACGTCATCGTCATCCGGGGTGATCGTCGCTAGGATGACCGGCAATAGCAGCGTGAATCCTGTTTGCGCAACGTAGTATACCGACTCAAGGTCACGATCGAATGCTTGACAGGCCTTGAGGAGACGAAGATATCGGTTACTCAGCCGAAGGAAGCCACGCTCTACGAAGCATTGATAGTCCTCCGTTCTTCTGAGACCCATGGTGCTTGCGTTGTCCCGAACCCACTTGTGAAATGCCGTGCCAATGATGTCGAAGTCCCCCGGAGACGCATTTGCCTTCCGATCACGCTGACTCCTTGCGTACTTGCCACGCAACCATGCCTTGACGAACTCCGCGTCTGCGTTCTTTTCAACATCGCCAAGTTCCGTTACTCTCCGGCGCCAGCGGTCGTTCAGTCTCTGTATGTGGTTCTCTTCGCCTACTCTGGCAAGCAGATAGCTCTTCAGCATATCGATGGCATTCAGCCGAAGACCCCGATCGTTCATGGTCTCGAAGATCTCGAGTGCCATATCCTGGTCCGGAGTACCGATATCTACCAGCATCACCCGATGCTGGAGCCAATCAGCGAAATACGGAAGCTCTTCTCCTTGCAGCTCGTTCGGAAAAGCGGCACAGATTGTGTCATAACTCTGCACAATCGTTCGCACTGACTGAGGTTCTTTCTGAGATTCGAACACCTCGCCCTTGAGAATGTGCTCAAGGCAACTATTGCGCTCATCCACATCGAGATTGAAGGTTTTCTTACCAAACGACGAGGAGAAGATGAGTGAATCAAGCGAATTCGCGTCCGAGGGATGATCCTCGAGAAGGCGATGGCGCAGAAACATCAACAGGAGACTTAGTGTTGTGACTCGCTGCTGGCCGTCAACGAGATAGCGAACGCCGTCCCGCTGAGCGGTCACGATCGGTCCCAGGAAATACGGTCGGTACGACGCCACTTGTTCTCGCGCGTGTGACGGGTTGTGCTCGTCGAGGAATCGAGTCGCCAAATCGTCGATCAACTCGGTGACCTGTGTCTCCTCCCAACTATACTCCCGCTGGTAGAAGTCCAAGCCATATCGGCTGTTCGAGAGCAGTTGACTTACCGATCGGGCGGTCCCGGTGATCTGCTGAACGTCAAGGGGTTGAGCCACTATCGTCTCCTTGAAGGCTGGATCGATCGCTGTCCCGTTGCGTTCGGTCGCGCAGCCGGCGTAGTCGCGGCAGAGCGACTCGATCCTTCTCCCTGTCGGCGGCTTCCTTGGAACGAATGACGTCCGCCAAGGAGGCAACGAGAATCCTCACGCCGTCCGCAGCCTCGATCTCCACCGCGTCCCGCTTCAGATCAGGATACCCCTGAGTGCCACTCGGGCGAAACGCAAGATCGAGGTCGCCTGCACGGGTCGTGAGGTTCAGAGTCGCGTCCTCCGACAGGTTCCTGAAGAACCCGGCGGAGCAGTCGAACGCCAACCCTACCGGGGCGTCCGCGACGCGGATGCGCGCGTCGATCGTCCGGAGCGCGGCAGCCAGCCTGCCGAGGTTGTCCAGGTTCCGCGCCGGGACGACGTCCAGATCGACGGTCACGCCCACGTCGCCGTGGAGGACCGCCGCCATGCCGCCGATTAGGACGAACTGCACCCTGGCCTCGTGCAGTGCCGAGAGCATGCGAGTGGGATCGAAGCCGCCTTCAGCCGTCACTGCCGCGTTCTGCGTCGTCCATGGCTCTGCGCCCGCGCAGCACGAACTGCGCTGCTCGGGCGGCGTCCGCCAGCCGCTCGGCCGGAGTGCGGCGCAGCGTGCGCTCGAACATCGCGTCCGTTGCAGGGTCCGGCTCGCCGAGAGCCACCCGAATTTCGAAACCGGCCGCGCGGACCAAGCGTTCCGCCAAGTCGGTGGAAGGGGTGCGCATCCCCGCCTCGATCCGGCCTATCGTGGACTGCGCGACGCCTGCGCGCCGAGCCAGCTCCGCCTGGGTCAGTCCAGCCCGCCGCCGGGACTCGCGGATGAGCTCCGTGATTGCCACGCCCCCAGTATAGCCGATTGGCTACGCGATGCCGCCGGTCGGCATCCGAACCTCGTATACTCATCGAATGAACGACCGCCCACTGCCCGACACTACCCTGGAACTGACCGCCCCGATGCCGGCGCCGCACTGGGCGCTCCTGGAACGCCGGCTCATGGCCGCCCTCCCGGATGCGATCGAGGAGTTCTACGCGAAGTACTTCGACGAGCGCGGCTACCTGCTGTGCTACCCGCGCTGGGGGGCGCTGGACGGCCCCGACGACGCGGCGGAGAACGTCACCGGCTGGACGGAGCTCTACGCGCTCGGCGGACCGGAGCGGGTGCTGGATCTGTACCGCCATGGCATCGAGGGCCACATGCAGCAGTACACCGAGGCGCGCACCGTCGAGTGCCCGCTGGCGCGCGACGGCATGTATTACAAGGAGTTCCCGACCAGCTTCGACTTCGTGCACAACGCCGAAGGCTTCCACGGCCTGTTCCAGCAGGGGCTGGCCGAGCCGTGGGACCCCACCTATCAGGCGCGCATGCGCCGCTACGCCGGCTTCTACATGGGCGAGGACCCCGGCGCCGCCAACTACGATCCCGAGCACCGCCTGATCCGCAGCGTGATGACCGGCAGCCGGGGCCCGGTGCTGCGCAGGACCACCCCGATCGACTGGGGAGGCGATCCGTTCGAGTGCGAGGGGCGCTTCACGCCGCTCCGCTGGCACCGCACCTGGCAGGACTACGTCGATCACTTCTCCATCTACCAGGACGTGACCGGCGACACCCCGTGCAACCTGGCGGTCACCGTGATGGCGCTGAACGCGTACCTGTGCACGGGCGAGGCCAAGTACCGCGACTGGATCCTGGAGTACGCCGACGCGTGGGTGGAGCGCGCCGACGAGAACGGCGGCATCATCCCCAGCAACGTCGGCCTGGACGGCACCATCGGCGGCGGCGCCGGCGGCCGCTGGTGGGGGGCGGTGTACGGCTGGGACCACAAGGCGTACTTCCGCTCCCTGGCGCCGTACGGCTTCGGCAACGCGTTGCTCGTCTCCGGCGACCAGCGCTACGTGGACGTGTGGCGGCGCAACATCCAGGCGGTCAGCGCCCACGCGAAGGAAATCGACGGCGTGCTGCAGTACCCGCAGAAGCGCGGCGACGACGGCTGGTACGAGTTCACGCCGGAGCCCTACGACCACGGGGCCCTGGAGATGTACTACTGGTCGATGGCGGAAGGCGACCGCGCGCTGGCACGGCGCAGCCCGTGGGGTGCCTACCTGTCGGGAGACGACCCGGACTATCCCGTCGGGGCGCTGGCCGGCGAGCTTGCCGCGCTGCGCGAGGCGGTGCAGCGCATGCGGGAGGACGAGAGCACCCCGGACACGCGGCTGTCGGAGAGCATGAACTCCATGAACCCCGGCGCCTGCATCTGGCGGCTGGTGGAGCTGATGCTCGGCGGCCTCCCGTCACGCCACATCGGCACCGCCTGGCACACCCGCGTGCGCTACTTCGACCTGAACCGCGGCCGCGCCGGAATCCCGGAGGACGTGGCGTCGCTGGTCGACTCGATGAGCGACGACGAAGTGACGGTCCAGTTGGTCAACCTCAGCCCCGTGCGCCGTCACGCGCTGGTCCTTCAGGCCGGCGCCTACGCCGAGCACCAGTTCACGGCGGTGGAGGTGGACGGCAACAACACGCCGCTGGACGAACCGGCGATCACCGTGCACCTGGCGCCGGGCGCCGGCGCCCGCCTGACCCTCAAGTTGAAGCGCTACGCCAACCAGCCTACACACGCCTTCCCCGGCATAACGTGAAACCTGCGCTCCTCCGCCGTCAGCACGACGAGACCCGTCCTACAGATATCTGTCGAAGAACCCTTGGAGCTCGGGCGCTATCACACCGTCCCCACTGAACTCCGTGATCGTACTCCTATGGTCCCGCGCCACGCGAACAATCATCGACCCGTGTCTCGATCGCCGTACGTCCTCCAACACCCCACACTTCCGCAGGTGTTTTACAAATTCCTCCGCGAAACCTCGGAATGCCAAGTCAGTCCCTTTCGGAAGCGAACTATCCTGATGCGTCCCCGCTATTTTTTGCTCAAGAGTTCGGGTGACTTCTCTAGCCGCTTCGTACCATGGCCGGCCCAGCAAGAGATTTAGTTCCTCATGATCTCGCACCTTCGCGCCTCGCGAGAACAACCACTGCCGCGCCTTCTTACCACCTAACATCGCCGTCGTCCGCGAATCATACGCATCGAATACGAAAATCTTCTCGATCTCCGCACACGAGAAGTCGGCACCCTCTACCAAAGCTCCGTCCAGCATCGTACTGTCAAGAACTGCACCGTCGAACGACGCGTCCCTGAGATCCGCTTTCCTAAGGTCTGTATCCGGCAAGATTGACCCTGTAAATCGCGCCGCTCGCAACGGCATTCCAGAGAAATCCAACCGTGTCAGGTCCAAATTGCTCAGCTCCGGAGGCTTGCCCAAATACCGAATGTTATTCTCAACGTCTGAGCTGACGAGGCCAAACAAAAGATGGAATAGTTTCTCCTTCAACTTCGAGTCTTCGCACTTCCCGAACCCTTCTGCCAGCTTCTTGGAGAGATCCGGCATGTAGACAACTAAGTCTACGAAGAACGCTGCCACCGCCTCTGTGATGATGACAGTATTCATCTTCTCGTACTCAGAACCATTCAACAGATGTTCAGCCAGCGCATCAGCGACGAGGTACTCCCTGAGACTATTGTGTGAGAATCCGACTCTCGACGTCGTGTCAGCCTCTTCAACTGGAAGATCAAATCGGCCTGTCGTATCCGCGAATTGACTTTCGGTCGTCAAGCCTGAGTGCCTTCGACACGTCCGGTAGTATTGCTCGAGCAACTGCTCTGGAGTGTCCGATCGTCGAATATGACTGCGGAATAACCCGCCCACGATCCTGCGGATTTCATCAGGACCAGCGAATGGGTCCCTTCCCTCCTGTTGCAGGTACACCGCAAGTGATCTAAGGAACCGATACCGATCACCTGCGTTAATGTCTCCGACACGTTCATCTCGATAGAGAAGGTTATGGACGACTATCTCGAAAATCTTACCTTGATTCAGAACCTGCAATTCATCGGGAACGAGCGGATATCCTTCAACGGTTCGTACCTCAGTGTCTGACGACAGAGTCTCCGCGACAGTGGTCAACAAGCGCGCGATCACTGCTCGCTGGGAGATAGAGCCGAGCTCTGAGAAGCGATCCAAGAGACCGATGAGCGTTCTATACGCCTTCGACTTACTGCCAAGCACCAAGGCGAATAGTCTCCTTCGCTGCGATGACGAGAGGTCTAATAGCCGAGCAAACTCGCTGGCCTCAAGTGATCGCCTGACGAAATCGGATAAGAAAGCCCTTCTCTCTTCGGCTGTCCGGTCTAACGGGTGCCAGGCGAGGACCCCGTCGGTTTCGATAGCTACAAGTCGCTCGGCTCGGCCCTCGAAGTAGGTAGGACGCGAAGTCATTATGGCTCTCGATTCGCCTGATATTCCGACGAGCAACTCCTGTAGGTTCTCTCTGATCGTATCTCGGTGGAGATGCTGCGCCATTTCGTCGAATGAATCAAAGAGAAACAATATCTTTCCGGAGCGTGCAAGATGCTCAAACGCGTCATACGGGACACCGGCCAAGCCGTGGAGCTGAAACACTCCCAGAATGAGATTGCGATAATCAAAAGCCTTCGTGAAACGTTGGAGTGGCACAAAAAACGGGAGCGGAAAGCTTTCAGGATTCGCCCTATGCTTCTGGACACCCAAGTACAAGAACCGCTTTAGCATCCAGGACTTTCCTACACCATAGTCTCCGAGTATTGTAAGCCATTTAGAAGAACCGGCTAGCCACTCTTCGAGAAAATCCATCGCCGGCTTTGCTTGGCGTCTTGATCGCTCGTCGAAGTGAATCTTAGTTTGCTGATACTCGTTTATTATCATCTCTCGTGATTTGTCTCTCTCTACTGCCTCTATGTATGCATCAAAATTTACGAGACGGTGCGTCAACGACTCAAGAGAAAAGGTAGCCAAGCCTCTGTCTATGGCGTAACCTGAGGCGTCTGGCGAGTATCCGTTTCTCGAGACGTGCATAAGGTGGGCTGAATCTCGCATGGTTTCGCGAGCAGACTCGAGCTTAGCTACATCTTTCTGGAGCTTCTCTATTCCGACCGGCGTCTGATGGTCTGCACACTCGACAAGAATAACTTTTCGTACTAGGCCCTGTGTCTCCTCGGCCCTAACATCTATTTCTCGATGGTTTATCCTGACACTGGTGTCCACCTTGTGGCCGCTGATGCGGAAGAGATGAGCCACCTCATTTGTGAGATCTGTCTTGTCCATCACCGTCTCCGGATTTTGATAGCCATAGAGTTCAACGAGATTCGGGGCAAGTCTACGGGTCTGAGGGTCTGCATCGTCGGGTTCAGCCGAACTGCTGCGGGATCACGCCGCCGCCCTTGAGGTCGGGATAGGGCAGCCACCGCGCTCCGTACAGGTCGCCCTCCGCGTCGAAGACGCGGCCGTCGCTCAGCATGTACTGGTTGGGGGTCGACGGCTTCAGCCCGGACAGGAATTGCGGCAACCGTTCGCGGTCGGCGGCGAGCTGGCGGTGCACGCCTTCCCAACTGAACCCGTCGAACAGCGCCGCGCGCATCCGGCGGCAACGCTCGGCGTGGCTCGGGTCGCCGGCCAGGTTGGTGGTCTCTCCCGGGTCGCCCTGCAGGTCGAACAGCACCGGCCGGCCGCCCTCGATCTCCACGTACTTCCAGTCGCAGTCGCGCACCAGCCGCATCGCCTGGTGCGGCTCGCGCTCCCTGGACTCCGTCAGTCCGCGGACCCGGTTGCCGTAGGCGTAATACGCACTAGGGGCGTAGCGACGGGGTGCCGCGTCGCTCACCGGGTCGGCCAGCAGCGGGCTCAAATCCACGCCGTCCAGGTCCGGCGGGATCGGCAGGCCGGCCAACGCGCAGGTGGTCGGAAACAGGTCCAGCAGCGACGCCGGATGCGCGACCCGCGCGCTGCCCGGCGCGATGCCCGGCCCCGACATCAGGAGCGGGACGCCCACTGACGGCTCGAAGTGGACGGTCTTCCCCCACAGGCCGTGGTGGCCGGCCATCTCGCCGTGGTCGCTGGTGTAGATGACGATGGTGTCGTCGAGCAGGCCGGCGGCATCCAGCCCGCGCATCAGCTCGCCGATGCAGTCGTCCACGAAGTCCACGCAGGCGTAGTACGCCTCGCGCGCGCGGAGCTGCTGCTCTGCGGTCAGCTCCTCCCCCACCTCGTCGGCGAAGCAGCGGCGCGCGTAGTCGTCGAGCCCGGCCGGGAAGTCGGCCGGCAACTCCGCCGGCGGCACGCGGTCGCGGTAGCGCCGGATGTAGCGGCCGGGAGCCGTGAACGGCGAGTGCGGGCGGCTGTAGGAGGCGCACAGGAACCAGGGTGCATCGGGCTGGGAGTCCTGGTGCTCCAGCAGGAAGGCCAGCGACTCGCGCGTGACCACGTTCTCCTGCAGCAGGCTCTCCGGGATCTCCGTGACGCCTGCGCCCGAAGCCCCGGCGTAGACCGGGAAGTAGTCGATCGGGTCGATCTGATGGCCCAGCCCGTGGCGGAGATCGCCGTACGGGCGGTGCTGGAACCCCTGCATCTGATCCCGGCCGCCGAAATGCATCTTGCCGACCAGACAGGTGCGGTAGCCGTGCGCGGCGAAGTGGCCCGGCCAGGTGACGTGCTCGGGGAAGATCACCCAGTGGTTGTTCCAGGCCGCGCAGCGGTGCGCCTCCTTGGCGGTCATCAGGCACATGCGCGACGGAGTGCACACCGGGCTGGCGCACAGCGCGGTGTCGAACTGCACCGCGTCCGCGGCGATCGCGTCCAGCGCCTGGGTGCGCACGATCGGGTCGCCCGCGAACCCGGATACCAGCGGCGCATGCTGATCCGTGAGCAGCAGCAGGATGTTTGGCCGCCGTGCTGGCCGGGATGCCATCAGGCCGGCCCGAAGTACTGGTTGAACTTCTCCGCGTAGTCCTCGCGCACGGGGCTGAAGACGTCGAGCGCCTTCACCGGCCCGTCGATCGGCCGCGCGCTGTGCGGGGTGTCCGGCGGGATGATGAACATGTCCCCGGGCTCGCAGATGCGGGCCTCGTCGCCGATGACAAGCTCCATGCGGCCTTCGATGAGCAGGCCGGCCTGCTCGTGCGGGTGCTGGTGCGGCGGCACGAAGCTGCCCGGCTCCATCTCCAGGTAGGAGAGCATGATCCGCTTCCCGTAGGGCGTGCGCGCACGCACGCCGGGCACCAGCTCGATCGATTCGTAGTCCTTGATCCTGATGAACGGCATGGTGCAGACGGTGGCATGCGAGGACGCCCTGGGTCACCATGCCACGAAGGCTCCATTCGTTGACAAATGGTGAGGAGCCCTGTAGCCTCCCACATACCAACGCATTGTTGACAAATTGACGACAACGCCGCTCTCTCCGATGAGAATCCGGGCTACGCGAGCGGCGTCGAACACCTGCCGATCAACGGTGAGCTGGTTCTGCGAGGGGCACCACACAACGACGTGCTCCCGGGGAGGGTGATACGGAACGCGGGGTGACAACGATACCCATCGATGCCGGCGCGCTCGTTACCTCACAGAAGGGGTCTCTCCGCAAGCGTCTCAAAGATCACAGACTACTACTGCTGATCTTTCTCCCTGGCCTCATTCACCTGCTCATCTTTCGCTACGCGCCGATGGTCGGCTTGGTCGTTGCCTTTCAGGACTACAGCCCCTTCCAGGGCGTCCTCAGGAGCGAGTGGGTTGGGCTGGAGCATTTCAGGGAAATCCTCGAGATGCGCCAGGTGTTCACCCTCATGTGGAACACTCTCATGCTGGGAGTGTATCGGCTTGTTTTCGGCTTTGCCGCTCCCATCCTGTTGGCACTGGTCATCAACGAGATACAGCAGCCCACGTTCAAGCGGGTGTTCCAGACCGTCAGCTACCTACCGTATTTCATCTCGAACGTCGTGGTCGTGAGTATCGTTGCCACCGTCCTGTCGCCTTACGGCGGTCTGGTCAACAGGATTCTCGGGCTCTTCAGCATCGAGCCGATATATTTCATGGTCCAACCGGGTTTCTTCAGACCCATCTACACACTTTCCGAAATCTGGAAAACCGCTGGCTGGTCCGCAATCATCTATCTGGCGGCGCTGTCCAACATAAGTCCCGAGCTGTACGAAGCCGCATACTCGGACGGCGCCGGCAGACCGCGACAGGCCTGGCATGTTACGCTGCCGGGGATTACCCCCACCATCATCATACTGCTCATCCTGAACATCGGCGGCCTCTTTGGCGCAGGCTTCGAGCTCGCTTTCCTGTATCAAAACAGCTTCAATCTCCACCACTCCGAGATTTTGGACACATACATCTACAAAATCGGTCTTGCCGGAAGTTTCGGGCTGCCGAAATACAGCTTTGCTGCCGCGATTGGCATCTTCCAATCGGTGATCAATATCACATTCCTGTACGGCGCGAACCTGCTCGCGCGCAAATACACCGAAGAGAGCCTCTGGTAAGCCGATGACTCGAGTGGGGAAGTCTTCAGCCACCGATGTCCTGACGAAGTTCATCTTCTACGTGATATTGGTGCTGTTCGGTTTCGTTTGTGCATACCCGTTTCTGAATATGATCGCGGTGTCCTTGAGCAGCCCGGCGTATGTGGTCGCAAACAAGGTCTTCATTTTTCCACTAAAGATACAGCTTGCCAACTACAGGATTCTGGTGAAGGATGCCTCGTACATAAGATCTTACGGTAATACGATACTCTATACAGCCCTCGGGACAGGCAGCGCGCTGTTCTTTTCTATCGTCACTGCCTATCCGCTGTCGAGGAAGACGTTTCCGTTCCGAGGCGTCTTCATGAAGCTCATCGTATTCACGATGTTCTTCTCCGGCGGACTCATACCGACCTTTCTCGTAATAAGAGCGATCGGCATGTACAACACGCTCTGGGCCATAGTCATTCCCAATGCACTGGTTGCCTGGAATGTGATAATTCTCAGAACCGCGTTCATGGCAGTTCCAAACGAGCTTGCCGAGGCAGCGGTCATCGACGGTGGGTCGGACCTGCAGATCCTCACTCGAGTCGTCCTGCCGCTCTCGGTTCCGACCATTGCCGTGATCGCCCTCTACTCATCGGTAGGATTGTGGAACGATTTCTTCACTCCGCTCGTGTATCTGAACGACAGCGACAGGTGGCCTTTGTCCGTGATGTTGCGTCAGCTCGTCCTGTCGGCGACCGGGTTGGCCGAACAGCACAAGCTGGCGGAAGCAAACGAGGAGTACATCGTCGAAGCTTCCTACAAGGCCACCGCTCTCATAATCTCAACATTGCCAATTCTGATGGTGTATCCATTCATTCAGAAATACTTCGTAAAGGGGGTGTTGGTAGGATCAGTCAAGGGGTAAGCGGAGAGGTGACGTGGATAGGGAACGATCGAGGCTGAGTCGCAGGTACGCGTTGCAGCCGAATTGATCGGTCGTATCTCAGGATTGCGTATCGAGAACGAAACAAGGAGAAGACTATTGAAGGGTAACAAACTCTTTCTCGGGAAGCTGATCGTCGGCCTTCTGTTGTCAGCGGGTACGGCCGGGTCCGTTTTCGCGACGGCGACCCAGGAGGCCGCGGCATCAGACGAGCCGATGGTGATAACCGCCATGATGATGCAGCACCCGAACAACCCGTGGACGATGGTCGGTGATTCGATCGTGTTTCAGGAGTTGGAGAAGAGGACCGGCATCGACTTCGAGTGGCAGGGAGTCCCGGCAGGGGACTATCCAGCGCGACTCAGCACCGTGATGGCCACCGGGGAATTTCCTGATCTCATCCAGATATTCCCGAAGGAAGGTCAGGTGTATGGGCTGCAAGGCGCCTTCGAGCCGGTAAACGAGCTCGCGAGAATGTACGCGCCGACGTACTACGCGGCTATCCAGGATCCGATCAACCGATTCTACAACGCCGACGAGGCGGGTCACATTTACACCGTTGCCTCCCTCATGGATCCACAAATGGACATGGGAGAGGCCGTGTTGGGCTACGTCTTTGTCGATTATCGCAAGGACATTCTCGAGGACATGGGAGAAACGGAGCCCACTACCCTCGAGGAATGGAAGGCTCTGTGGAGCAAGGTCAAGGACGAGAGAGGGCTGATTCCGGTGACCACCCGGTGGAGAGGATGGCTGTACCAGTTCTTGATCAACATGACCGGGATCGTGCATGAGCCGCAGTACAACACCTTTCTCGAGAACGACGTGTATCACTACGGTCCGATCGACGACAGAGCCCGATGGGTTGTCGAGCAGTTGCATGAGCTCTACGCCGAAGGACTCCTGGATCAGGAGTTCGCCACGATCCAACACGCGCAGTGGGAAGAGAGGGTGACGGCTGGACAGGCCTTCTCGATGATCGAAGGGTTCGGAAGGATCGACTGGGCTAACGGCCTCGGTCGCGAGCTGAATCCCGATTACACCATGTGGGGCGCGTGGCCGGTGCAAGGCCCGTTCGGAGTGGAACCGAAAGTCGTCGGCGCCTATATCGGTCCGGGCTTGTTTGCCAACCAACCGGGGTGGGGCATCAACCCCAAGATATCCGATGAGAAGAAACAAGCCATCATGGGCGTCGTGGAATTCCTGAGCTCGCCTGAGGGGTCGGAGCTTACCACCTGGGGAGTCGAAGGCGAGACATTCGCGATCAACGACGGAAAGCGCGAATACATCGTCGAGAATCCAAGTGAGTACGGGGTCAGGACTTCCTACGGTGTCTGGCCGGTGGTGGACGCGATCTACATGGAATCCTACGATGCGGCCAACCGGCCCCGTCACCCGGAAGGGCAGCACGCCTACGACAACATCAGCTTGAAGATGGCGACGAAGCCGCATCCGCCGGTGGTTTTCAACACGGCCGAGGCCGAGAGGATCGGGGAGCTCTGGGCAGCCATAAACACCTTGCAGTTGGCGTACTACGACAAATTCACCGTGGGAACGCTCGACATCGACAGTGAGTGGGACACCTTCGTCAGCGATATCCAGGATGCCGGTGTTGAGGAGTTCATGACGATCATGAACACCGCTTACCAACGGCAGAAAGCTTTCTTTGGTAGCTAAGGGCATTTGGCGGGCGCTTCCTACGGGAAGTGCCCGCCGTTTCTTCATATGAAAGAGCTACGGGCGATCTGCTCTCACCAGTTTGAAGCCATTCTCCTCGGGGATTTCAAACCCGAGAATGTCGATGTCATGGTGGATGAGGTCGCGCAGGCGAATTTCAACGCCATTCAGTTGTGCGTGAAGGCTCCCGGCGTTCTCTACTACCCCAGCAAGATCGGAGTGGTCCACGACTACTGCAGGGAGTACGATCTTCTCGGCGAGACCCTGCGCAAATGCCATGCCGCCGGACTCGAGTTCCACAGCTACTTTCCGGTGGCGCTTGCCGGCGGCTGGGCTGGGAGCGAATACCAATTCGACAACAACGGGGGGATACTCGCGGATCACCCCGAATGGGCCACAATAAACCATACAGACGGTAACTACGAACCCAGCCACTTCGGCTGTCTGTCGAATCCCGAATTCCTCGACTACATAGACAAGCTCGTCGAGGAGCAGTGCATCAGCTACGGTATCGACGTCCTGATCCTCGATTTCATTCGCTACAACGCCAGGTGTTTCTGCGAGAGCTGCAAGAAGAACTATCAAGAGATGTTCGGTGAGAAGCTCCGGTATGAGAACGTGCAGTACTGCGATACTTACACACAGAAGGACGTGCCTGGCGAGCTGGAAATCGAGTACCGCTGTCTGACTGTTCATAATGCGGTAAAGCGCCTTTCGGATACCGCGAGGCGAGCCGCTCCCGACGTCAAAGTCGCGGCGTACGTTTTCCCCGTTCCGAGAACGGGTCTCCTACGGATATTTCAGGACTGGTCGCGCTTCTCGAGATATCTGGATGGGATCTTCATCATGTACTACGACACGTTCAGCATCGATAATCTCAAAGCGCTATTCCCGCTTCACAGAGACTCGACCGACCGTCCAGTCTTTCCGGGAACGATAACCATGCGAGCTCCGGCGGTGTACAAGAGCCGGGACACTCCGGAGTTCCACTGCTCCTTCCTCGGCGAAGCGCGGCGGGCCGGCTTCCCGGGGTTCTTTCTATTCAACTACGAAACACTCTTCAGACGGCCGCCGGGAGAGAGCCTTGGCAAGGTGATTCGGCCGCCACAGGTCCCCGAAGATCTAGCTGCCATCAAGGGCCGGATACTCGACGAGCCGGCGGAGCCCTTCTTTGGTATTCGCAACGGATAGCTCGACGAGATGACCCTCTTTACGGGATTACGCCGGTGTTGTTGAACCAGGCTCAACTGGACGAGTTCCACCTGAGGGGCTTCGTTGTGAGTCCTGTGCCGGTTCTCGGCGAGGCTGAGGTCGAGGAGCTGCTCGCAGAGCTTCAGCTCGTCGTGGAGAGCAAGTCTTCCAGGAAGCCGGTACTGAACCGAAACCTCGTCGACGGAACTACGGGGTACGGCGATTCACAGCAGGCCGCGAAGGAAGTTCGGCAGGTCGTCAATATCTGGGAGGCCAGTGAGAAGTTCTTCGAACTGGCGCGTAATCCGAAGATCACCGGGACCGTCGCCCGGATGTGCGGCAACACCCCGATTCTCCGCATCTGGCACGATCAGATCGTTGCCAAACCCGCCACACGCGGTGGTCGCGTCGGCTGGCATCAAGACTTTCTGGCATGGCCGATCATCGAGCCGGGAGACCTCGTCGGGGCGTGGGTGGCGTTGGATGACGTCGAAATCGAGAACGGTTGCATGTGGATGGTGCCGGGGTCCCATCGCTGGGGTGCGGTTCGACCGCGAACCGGAGATGCCCTGGAGCCTCTGTACGATGAAGCCTTGCTCCCCGAAGGGGTGGAGGTCAGGCCGGTTCCGGTGCAAGTCAAGAAAGGGCACGTCGCCTTTCACCACTGCATGACCTGGCACGCCTCTCCCGAGAACGAGAGCGACCGCCATCGTCGAGCGATTGCGATTCACTATATGCCGGGCTATACGATCTTCATGCCTCGGGGGCGATCGCACGCCGTTGGCAAGCACGTGACCGTGAGCCCGGGGGAGCTCCTGGAAGGCGCTGGGTTTCCGGTCGTCTATGAGAACAAGAGGAATCTCGAGGTGAATCTCGAGCGATACACTACCGAGCCATCTTGATGGAAGCGCGTTAGGATGAAAATGCACCGCGAGACGGGCCTGCAACTACTCATGGAAGGCCGAATCCTTTTGGAGGCGGTCGAATGGACCACGGAGTGGATATCCGCGATCGCACTCGAGGAGGTACGGACGTGAACGCGATGACGGTGACCGGCCCCGTTGACGCGGATCAGCTCGGCGTGACGCTCCCCCACGAGCACATTCTCATCGACATTCTCAACCAGTGGCTCCTCGCAGGTAACCCCGCGAGACTCTTTGCCTAGCTCTCAGGGGAAGCGAAATGGCGTCCCGGCCGATGCGGAATATCAGTGCGTACGAAGAATCCACACCTATGCTGGAGGATCCGGACGAGCTCCGTAGAGCGGCGGGGGAGAGAGGCTACCTCTTCTTTCGCAAGTTGATACCACCGGCCGATGTCCTGGGATTACGTCGCGAGGCTCTGGACGTGACGGCACGCCATGGGTTTCTCCGCCAGGGTAGCGATCTTATGGATGGCATAGTTCGAGATGGGGCGAACCTCTCGGAGAACGACTACGAACCAGAATTCATAAGCTACTACAGGGACCTGCTGCGAATCCGCGGTCTCTACGTCCTGTCGCATAGCGAGCATCTGCTGCGGATCATCCGTCAGCTTGTAGACAGTCCCATTCTCATTCATCCCCGCCATCTCTATCACCCGATGTTTCCGGGCAGGCCCGACCACACCACACATCCACACCAGGACTTTGGTCCAGTCCGCGGAACGCCCGACACGTGGACGGTCTGGATTCCCTTGGGAGACTGTCCCGCGAATCTCGGTGGAGGTCTGGCAGTGGTTCCCGGGTCACACTTGGGCCCGCTGATGGAGGACGGTCAGGAGAGCCTGAGAGGCAACTCCGATTTGATGAACGAATGGGCGTGGAGCCAGACGGCCACCGGGGACGTCTTGATGTTTCACGGCATGACCATCCATCAGGCGAGGGACAATGAGACAACCGACCGTATCAGGATCGCCACCAGCTTCCGATATCAGGCGGCGAGCGATCCGGTGGACGAGCATTCGATGAAGCCACATATGCGCTGGATGGAATGGGACGCCATATATGACACATGGGGACAAGACGATCCCCTGAGTTACTATTGGTCGAACCTCGACCTGGACGTCAAGCCGCACTGGAAGGGGGCTTCCGCCCAATGATTGATCTTTCCGCTCAAGAAGCTCAGGATGGCCTTCACCTACCGGCCAGAACTTCCGGATTTCGGCAGGTGGATTTTTCGGAACCCACAACGATTGCCTGAGGGAGCTAAGGAAAATCGATCTATGGCTACATCCAGGCGAGCGCTCGAGGAGATAATCCCCACCCCTCGAGAGATAGTCAGACGCGAAGACAGCGTGAAGTCGTACTCGCACGATGCCGTCTACTCTATTCATGTGTTGGGCACTGAGACAGACCAGCTCGCCTTCGCAATGAGCTACCTCGGGAGAAATCTAAGAGAGAGATTTGGAATACACACCATCCGCTCGAGCCAATGGGAGGGGCTCCAAGACCATGACATCCTCATCTGCAACGATCCGGCCTTGGTGCAGGGTGCCGTCGGAGTCGAGCTCGATCCTGATTTCTTCGCTATCCCGAACGCTCGAGAGCAGGGCTACGCCATCGACAGCGGCGAGGGGCACCCCGTGCTGCTCTGCGCCGCCTCTGATCAAGGTTGCCTGTACGCGGTCATGACCCTACTGCAGCTGTTCACGCCGGCGGAAGACGGGCTCGCACTGGAATCGGTGCGAATCAGGGACTACCCCGAGTTCCGCCTGCGGGGAAACAAGTGGACGATATGGTGCGAGATCGCGGTCTGGTCATACGACTGGGGTGACGGCATAGGGGCTTTTCGCCAGCGCATCATCGAAAAGCTCGATATGTCGCTTCAGTACAAGATCAACATGCTCATATTCGATGGCTTCGGTTGGGATGTGGCCGTGTTCCCGGAATACGCATCACTGATGAAGGAGCTGAACCGCGAGGCGCGCCTACGCGGCATATCGCTCATGCATACCGGCCAGAGCTCCGGCTTCTGCTTCAAGCGGAACATGATCGATACGCGTATCTATCGGGGTGAGGTACTCGAAAACAGGGAACACTATCCAGACGGAGAGAAGTATCGGTGCATCGGAGAGGACATATACGCCGGTACCTGTCTTTCCAACAGGGAGCTGATCGATCGGAATCTGCGGAGTATCCAGGACTTCGTCCAGAAAGTGGAACCGGGTTCCCTCTACGTCCATCAGCTCGATGTCCTGGATCTCCCGCAAACGATGTGGGACTCACGCTGCCCGAGATGCCGGGCACGATGGCCAAACGACAGGCTCGATGCCCAAGATGGAATGGCAGGTGCCTACGCGGAGTACTACGGTGAGGTGATCGCAGCGATACAGGAGGTACGGACACCGAGTTACGACGCCGAGACCGACTGCCTCATTATGCTCATCAGCCCAGGGTACCTGGACGCCGTCGCCGTCGACGACGAGCACTGGCAACTTGCGCTGCGGTACTGGTCGAAGGTCAGCGCCTTGATCGAGAACACGGCGAACGTATTCCTTGGCTTTCGCGAGATGTTCTTCAATCACGACGACGGCAACCGAAGGATCGCCGAGCTGAAAGCCGCAATCGAAGATTCCGGCAACGGTCACCGTCTCGGCATCATCCATTTCTACGGTGGCGACGGTTGGCAGAGCGAGCATCCATTTCTGCCGACACCTGCGCTCAACTACGTATTCAGCGGCGCCGACATGCTGCTTACCGCCAGCGGCCACGCCTTTCAGGAGCCGCAGCAGCTGTTCAACGCGGAGTTCATGTGGAGTCCCCTGCACAGCCCGTACCGTCTCGATACGGAGCCCGAGAACTACCGGGATTTCCTCGATCTGTACGACACGAGCAGGCGTGGCGATCTGAGGCCGAGTCCAATCTACGGCGCTGGCGGCTTTCTCGAACTTGCCTGCAGCAAACTCTACGGCTACGCGGCCGCAGCGGCGCTCGCGAAGGTGTTTGCACTCAGAGGAGAGTCCGGCAAGCCACCGATCCCATACCTGAGGAGCACCGAGCTCCACACGACACCCGGCCCCGATGGGGCTCTACAGCCGTGGATTGGTTTCGCCGACCACAGGGAGTCGCTGGAGCTGATCGGGGCAAAGAATACGTTGCGCGAGCTGGTGCGAACGACGTCGGAGGCCAGAGATATTCTCGAAGACGTGGCTTCCCATCAGGACCTCGCGTCTCTGCGCGATTTCATGGCGATGGGAGTCGAGTACATCGGCTATCTGGCCGCATACGTGGAAATCTACCAGAAGGCGATGCAACCGGAGAGCACCGATCACGATTTGGAGAGTGAGATCCGGAGACTGGCCCAGCGAGTCGAGTCGGCGGCAGACAGGAACGAGCGATCGCGGCAGACCCCGGTGGATTACCTGGATGGGGCTCTGTCCGGAAGAGACATCATCGTGCGCTTCCTTCGAGAGAACCTCGATCTCATGTCAGCGCAGATTCGAAGGAGATAAGACGATGACCAGCAACAGCATGTCAGATACGAGCTCCCTGAAACTGATCCCCACTCCGCAAAATGCGCAATTCGTCGACGGGAATCACAAGACCTATTCCAGAGACAAGGTCTATACCATAAGCGTCATGGAGCAAGAGACGGCGAAGCTCCGCTTTGCCGCGTACTATCTCAAGAAACAGCTCGAGGAACAGTTCGGTCTGCACTTCAACGTTCATTGGCGCAAGCTGCCGAATCAGGCAGAAGACATCGTCGTCTACAGCAACCCGACCCTGCAAGACACCCATCTGCCGCTCGATCTCCGTGTGTTCGATCAGGAGAACGCGCCCGAACAAGGATACGTAGTCCGGAGCGAGCCGGGACAGCCGGTCTGCGTCTGCGGGCAAAGCGATCAGGGGTCTCAATACGGGATCGCCACTCTCACTCAGCTCTTGTCAGCAACCGGCGGACACGCCGTGTTGCCGAATATCCTCATCGAGGATTTCCCGCAGTACCGATACCGGGGGAATCGTTGGCTGATCAAGGTCGAGCAGACCCACTGGGGCTACGATTGGGGAGACGGCGGCGGCGCCCTTCGCGAGCGCATTCGCGAAAAGCTGGATCTGGCCCTGCTGTGCAAGGTGAACGTCATCATTTTCGACGGATGGGGTTGGGGACTCGATACATTCCCGGAGCTCGCCGGCTGGATGAGAGAGTTCAACCGGGAAGCGAGACTGCGCGGCATCCACCTCATGCACAGCGGGTTTGGCTCCGGAATCGCCGGCGGGTTTCGGGACAGACCGCGCCTGTATCGCGGCCGACTTCTCGAGAACCGGAGAGAGTATCCCGATGGCGACATCTACCATTGTATAGCCGGCGAGCGGTACTGCGCCACGTGCCTGTCCAATGAATCGCTGATGAAGCTGAGACTCGACGACATCCGGACGTTCGTGCAGGAAGTGGAGCCCGGCGCCCTCTACATCCACCAGCAAGACGAGGGGTTGACCCCGGAAACATGGCTGAAACGCTGCCCGAATTGTCGGAAGATGTGGCCGAACGACGAGATGGCGGCCGCGGATGGCATGGCGGGCGCGTACGCCTACCTCTACGACCGCATGACCGAAACGGTCCAGAGTGTGCAGAGCGATGAGTACTCGGGGGCCGAAGACTGTCTGATCATGCCGATAAGCCCCGGTTACCTGTCCTACGGATTGGACGACGAGGAGTGGAACATCGGGCTTCGGTACTGGTCCACGTTGAGCGGGCTCCTGCAGCGTCGTGAGAACGTCTTTCCCGGGTTCCGGGAGATCTTCATAAACCACACTGACGACCGCCGCAGAGCTCGCCAGCTCAAGGAGGCGTTCAACACGAATGGCGAAGGGCAGACATACGGGATCATGTTCTTCTACGGAGCCGACGGCCACCACAACGACAAGCTCTTTCTGCCGGTGCCTGTGTTGAACTACATCTTCGAGGGCACGGACATGCTCCTCTCGCCCTGCGGGCACTCCTACTCTGAGCCTCTGCAGCTTCTGAACGCGGAGTACATGTGGAATCCACACTCGAGTGGATTCTTCAACATAGAAGACAAACCGCAGGACTTTGCGAGCATCAGGAAGCTGTATTTCGAATGTCAATACAACGAATTCCAACCGGAGGCCCTGTTCCGCGATTTTCTCGGGACTGCCTGCACAAAGCTCTACGGCAGGGAGGCGGGAGCTGTCATGCATGAGATGTTCCGTATCGAGGGCAAGAATCATGAGCCTCCCATTCCCTACCTCGATAACAGCGGACTCATACGTGGAGAGATGAGGGGAGCGGAAGCCGAGGGCGGCCACAGGGAAGGCAGCGTATTTCAGTACTACAGTTGGCCGTCCGAGGCGCCGGAAGAGAAGCGGGCTCTGATTCGAGAGAGGATACGCGAATCTCTTGCAGCGACCGTCAAGGCGTCAGAAGTACTTGCAAGAGGTCTGCGGAAGGAGACTCTGGAAGAAAGGGGCCGCGACTATATTCGTTGGTATGCCAGATCACTAGAGGAGGGGGTTCGGTACGTCGGGTATCTCGACAGGTACGTTTCCCTTGTCGACGAGGCCGATAGCGAGCGATCACCCTCGATCGCGAATGACGCCAACCTTTTCCTGGGCGAGCTAGCTGAACGAAGGGAGTACAACCGGCGGTCGAGACTGCAGCCGGTAGACTATGCCGGCGGAACACTCTCGGGCCGAGAGGAGATCATCGACTTCGTGGAAGCGAATCTGAAGAAACTGCTCGAACACGTTGCAGACAAATAGGGGGCCTCCGATTGAGCACAACATTGCTATTCGTACCAAGACCCAAAGAGGTCGCTCTGCGATCAGGATCGTTTCTGGTTTCGAACGACCAGGCGATCGTCATCCCCGCCCAAGAAAAGGCAGCGATGTTCCCGATCGCGAAGCGGGTCCAGAAAATCGTGGCGGAACACTGTGGGATCCAGCTTCCGGTCGCGCTCGCGGGGGCCAATGACCGCCAGAGAGGCCTGGCTTTCAAGAAGAATCCGTCACTCGCCGACGATACCTATCTCCTGACCGTCGATGGAACGAAGATCGAGGTCGAATACTCCGAGCCCAGCGCTGCGTTCTACGGCGTGAGTACCCTTGGCCAGATCGTCCGCCAGAGCGGGAAACACATACCGTGTCTCGAGATCCGTGACCATCCGGATTTCGAGGTCCGGGCCGCGATGCTGGACATCAGCAGAGACAAGATACCAAAGCTCGAGACGTTGTTCGATTTCGTCGATTTCATGGCCGGCGTCAAGCTGAATCAGCTTCAGCTCTACATCGAAGGGTTTCCCTTCGCCTATCCATCCTTCCCGCAGGTCTGGCAGGCGGAAGACCCGTTGACCGGCGAGGACATCATCGAGCTGGACCAGTACTGCAAAGATCGATATGTCGAGCTGGTGCCGAATCAGAACAGCTTTGGTCACATGGGTCCATGGCTTTCCCGGAGGGAGTTCGTGCACCTTGCTGAAGAAACGGAAGGCAAGGAGGCGTTCGGCAGACACTGGAAAGCCGTCCTGAATCCACTCGACTCGCGATCAATCGAATTTGTCAACACGACGTACGAGGATCTCCTGCCGAACTTCTCCTCCAACTTGTTCAATGTCGGCTGCGATGAGGTTGCTCTCGGGCAAGATAAGACGAAGGAGGCATGTGAGGAAAAGGGTGCAGGCAGGGTATTCATCGACTATGTGAAGAAGATCTACGAGCTGGTCCAGCAGCATGGGAAAGAGATGATGATGTGGGGTGATGTCTTCTTCGAGCACCCCGAGGTATTCGACGAGCTCCCAAAGGATATCGTCGTCCTGGATTGGGGCTACACCCATGACTTTCCCTATGACGATCACGGCAAGCTGCTGGCGAGCAAGAATCAGCCTTTCTACGTCTGTCCCGGAACCGGGAGCTGGAGGAGCATCACCGGCAGAACGAACAACACGCTGGAGAATCTGGTGAACGCGACCGCCAACGGGAAGAAGCACGGAGCACGGGGGTGCCTGATTACCGACTGGGGGGACCGAGGGCACTGGCAGTACCTGCCGATCAGCTACCCGGGGTTTGTCTACGGTGCGGGTCTCTCGTGGGGCGTCGAAGAAAACGAGGAGCTTGACATCGCCGCGTGTCTGGACGCGTTCGTCTTTCAGGACAAGGCCGGCGTCATGGGCGCCACGATGCTGGATCTCGGGAGATACTGTCTTCGGGAGAGCAATCCCGGAATCTTCGGCCCCAACATCTTCAGCATACTGAACGGATTGACCCCGCTGAACGATCCGAAGTCCATCGAAGGGGTGCGGGCGAAAGATCTTCTGGTTCTCGAGGACTATATTGTCGCGCTTTCCGACAAGCTGGATTCGGCGCGAATGGGCTGCAGAGATGCGTCGCTCGTGCGCAGCGAGCTTGGCAACGCAACACGGCTGCTACTCCATGGCATCAACCTTTCGCGGCTGAAACTCTCCGCTACGGGACAGGATACCAACGTCACAGTCGATCCGGCAGACCTCGTGGACGACATCTCGGAGATAATGAGCACACATGTTGTGTTGTGGCTGGAGCGGAACAGGATCGGCGGACTGTCGAGAAGCATGTATCCGCTGGAGGAGTGGCGAAGAAAATACGTAGAGATCGCGGATTGAGCGCGGCGTCAGGGTTTTACCGGGAAATAGACCGTGTAAGGCTCGTCAATGATCTCGTGGAGCGGTTTGAACTTGATGCCTCGCTCCTGACCGCTGGTGCGATATCCTGTCAGCCACCTGCCGTGCTTCCGTTCGTTGTCAGGTAGCAACATGGCGCCGGGCTCGTCTTTGTCGCCCCGCAGCGTGTGCTCCGTCTCACAGAGTCCGGCGAGCACGACCGGACCATCCATAAAGGCGACCGTCTCAGGCTCGTCGGGAATGGCGCTCGACGTCAACCGTTTTGGCAGCTCTACGCGGACCGTGTCCGTGTGCCACGTGCGCGACAGGGAGTAGAAACGCGGCGACGGCTGTTCGACCGTCTGCCGCTCGCCGTTCAGTAGCACCGTCGGGTGATCCCGGACCCAATCCGGAACACGGAGCTTCAGGTCCATCTCGGTTGGACCATCGCAGGTCATCGCGATGTCGATTGCCCAGCGCTCCGGCCGGTGGGAGACCTCGGCTTCGGTGTCGAACTCCATAGCCAGAGTCACCTGCTTGCCGTCGACCGTGGTCCTCAATCGAGACGGAATGTACTGGGAGACGACAACTTCCTTCTCGCGGCCGTAATAGATGTATGCGTTATGCGCCGTGTGCGCTTGTACCAGCGTGCCGTGGCAGCACCAGAAGTCGTGTGTTGGCGTGCCCCACTTCTTCCGGCCTCCCGCTTCCAAGGGAAGGAAGTAGGAGATCATGCCGGTGTGAGGATGCTGCTGCGCGAGGATGCCGTTGTAGAGGTTCCTCTCGATGTAGTCGGCGTACGCTCCATCGCCTGACCATCGGAACAGGTAGTCTGCCAACCGAATCATGTTGTATACCGTGCAGTGCTCCTGGGTCGCGCTCCCGCGGCGTGCCGCGAACTCGTAGGGTGGCGTCCACACTTCTCCTGATGTCTGGCCGCCGGTGCAGAATGTGCCGCGAGACGCGACAGCGCATTCCCAGTAGCGCTCTACGATGCTCCGCCAACGCCCATCGCCGGTGACTTCATAGGCACGGGCCGCTCCGTGTATTTCGGGTATCGTCGTGTTGGCGTGCATGTTGGTGAGAACATCCTTGGACTCCAACAACGGATCGAACAGGCGGGCGCGGGTATAGCGCTCCAACAGATCCTCGAGGTGCTCGGCGCCGGTTGCACTGTAGAGGTTGGCCCACACTTCAAGCATCCCGCCGGTTTCGATGTCGAGGATGTCGTCCATCTGTTCGCGCGAGAACGGACGAGTCCATGCATGGAACCACCTCGATGCGTTCTCCAGGACGGTCAATGCTTCGGCGCTGGAAGCGTACCGGTAGGCGTCGAACAGCCCCATGAGGGTCTTGTGGACGACGTAGTGTGGTACCGCGACGCGTACTCCCGAGGCGGTCCAATCCATGTACTTCTCAGGAATCGAGAAGACCCATTCTCCGCCGTTCCTTCGCTGGCATGTGCCAAGCTCGGTGATTACCTGGTCGAGTTTGACTTTCAGCTCCGTATCGCCCGTCGACGCATAGACTCGAGACGCAGCCGAGAGCCAGTGCCCGAGGAAATGCCCTCGCACCTGGCAGGTGGGTGTTTCCCACCCCCAGTGCGGGTCATCTTGCGGCTCTGGAGTTTTGTCTCTGAAGATGTCGATACCGGCTTCGAAAAGGTGATTCTGGAGGAGGTTGGCCGTCTTCAGGCTCTTCAAGTAGGCCAGATTCACCTCGAATCTCTTATGAAAGAGGCCGGGCTCGAGGTGCACGGCGCCCGGTGCAAAACTGCAGTATTTCTTGCTCGGACGTTGTGGCGCAGGCATATTCAGCTCAGGACCTCCGTTGAGCCGCCGGCCGTCAGCTCTTCGACCGGGTACTCGAAGTAGGTGGCGTTCACCAGTTGGTGGAGCGTGCGGCAGTGCGCAAGCACGTCCCGCAGCAGTTCCTCGCGATCCTCACGGCGCGGCCACTCGTCGTGCACCAGGGCCGTCAGGCGGCCGGCCGTGTGGTGCGCATCCCCGCCGGGACGTACCGGCGGACCGCGGCCGATGGCGATGAGCGCCGTTGCCGTGTCGTCGAGCGCCCTGCGGAGCGATGCGGGCAACAGCGGGTCGGTGACCAGCAGGTCCATGACACGGGCCGGTTCGACCGAGACGCTGCCGAGGCGGTTGTACGTCTCCAGGGCGTGACAGCACCGCAGCAGGCTGGTCCAGTCGGCGTCATCCGGCTCGCCGCTGATGCGCTCGGTGGCGAGCTGCGCCAGCAGCAGGGAGGCGGAGAGCTGCGCTCGCTCGACGGCGCGCGCGAGCTGCATGAAGCTCCAGCCCGTGTCGCGGTACATGGTCGCCGCGGCCACTCCCGACAGGGTGTCGATCTCCTCCGCGGTGCGCGCGTAGAAGCTCTCCGGAGAGGTGCGCCAGATGTTCTGGATCTCCAGGTCGCGGACGCGCAGGTAGGTCCGGTTGAGACACATCCACACCTCGGCGCTGATGCATTGCCGCATCTGGCGGGCGTTCTCGCGGCCGAGCGCAAGGCAACTCCAGACGGAGTCCGCATGCAGGCGCTCGAAGGTGAGGTCGTCGGCCAGGGTGTAGGAGTCCGCCAGCGTGTAGTCCTCGCTGTCGAACGCTTCCAGGCTGCCCTCCGGCGGCTGCCGGCCGATGCCCTGGTAGATGCGGTGCCAGCCGAAGCGGATCTCCCGCACCGGGCGGTCCACCAGCGCCTCGGTCTGCAGCCGCAACAGGCGGCAGAGGTGCTGCGCGCGCTCGAGGTAACGGCTCATCCAGTAGAGGCCCTGGGCGCTGCGCGCAAGCATGCTCAGTCCCCGAGCACCCAGAGGTCCTTGCCGCCGCCGCCCTGGCTGGAGTTCACCACCAGGCTGCCGCGGCGCAGCGCCACGCGGCAGAACGCGCCCGGCACGATGCGGGTCCGGCGGCCGTGCAGGATGAACGGGCGCAGGTCGACGTGGCGCGGCTCGAGGCGGCCGTCGATCAGGCAGGGAGCGCGCGACAGCGCCAGGGTCGGCTGGGCAATGAAGTCAGCGGGATCGGCACGCACCTGGCGGGCATACTCGTCGCGCTCGCCCGGCGTGGCGTGCGGGCCGATCAGCATCCCGTAGCCGCCCGACTCCCCCACCCGCTTGAACACCAGGCGCTCGATGTTGTCCAGCGCGTACTCCAGGTCCTCCGGACGGCGGCACAGGTAGGTCTCGACGTTGGCGATCAGCGGCTCTTCGCCGAGGTAGTAGCGGATCATGTCGGGCACGAACGCGTAGACGCTCTTGTCGTCCGCGACGCCAGTCCCGGGCGCGTTCGCGAGCGTCACGTTGCCACGCCGGCAGGCGTCCATCAGGCCCGGCACGCCGAGCAGGGAGTCCGTCCGGAACTCCCGCGGGTCGATGAAGTCGTCATCCAGCCGCCGGTAGATCACGTCGACGCGGCGCAGGGCGTCGGTCGTGCGCATGTAGACGCAGCCGTCGCGCACCACCAGGTCGCGGCCCTCCACGAGCTCCGCGCCGAGCTCGCCGGCCAGGAACATGTGCTCGTAGAAGGCGGAGTTGTAGACCCCGGGCGTGAGCAGCGCGATCACGGGATCGGAACGTCCGGCGGGCGCCAGCTCGCGCAGCGTGCTCAGCAGGACCCGCCCGTAGTGCTCGACCTCCCGCACGCGGGAACTGCGGTAGAGGCGGCGGAAGTTCGCCTTGACCGCCCTGCGATTGGCGATCATGTAGGAGACTCCGGAGGGCACGCGGAGGTTGTCCTCCAGCACCCGGAAGCCGTCGTTGGTGCGCACCAGGTCGGTGCCGCAGATGGCGACCCAGGTCCCGTGGGGCGCCCGGAACCCGCGCATCTGCGCCCGGAATTGCGGGCAGCCGTACACCATGTCCGACGGGACGACGCCGTCGGCCACGACGCGGGCGGTATCGTAAATGTCGGCGAGAAACAGGTTCAGCGCCTTCAGCCGCTGCGTGAGGCCCGCCTCCAGGTGCCGCCACTCATCCGCCGCAAGCACCCGCGGCACGCAGTCCACGGGGATGATCCGCTCCTCTGCCTCGGCGTCACCGTAGACGGTAAAGGTAATCCCTTCGGTGGAGAACGAGCGCGTCACCCGTTCCTGGATGCTCGCAAGCTCCTCGACGGGCAGGCGGCGCAGTTCCTCGTGGAGCGCCCGGAAGTGCTGGCGCGGCGCGCCGCCGGGCAGAAACATCTCGTCGTAACATGCCTGGTCGACATCGTAGGAGTCGAAGTCCAACGCCCAGCCCTGCCTCGTACGCGCTACGATGACGCAAGCAGCCGGTCGTCGCTGCGGATGTCGAGCGGCCAGTCCCGCCAGTAGTAGCGCAGGGGATCGTCGGCCGCCCAGCCGGCGTAGATCTCCTCCCAGCGCGTCCACCCCATGTGCGGCATCAGCGAGTAGTGGTGCACGGGCGTGCTGCGGCCCTGATAGCGAAAGTCGCAGGAGAACCTGATCCGGTCGGGCGACCGGTTGTCGCGCGCCTGGTGGACGGTCAGGCTGTGGAACAGCAGCACGTCGCCGCACCGCATGGGGCTCCAGCGCCACGCCACATCGCCGGCCGTCTCGAAGTAGATCGTGCCTGCCTCCACCGGGTGCAGGCCGGCCCGATGGGACCCTGGGACGACCGCCAGGCCGCCGAGCTGTTCCGGGCAGTCGCCGAGCGGGATCCAGGCGGTCCACACCTCCGGCGACGCCTTGATCGGCCGGTGGTCCTGGTGGGGCGCCGTGGTGATGGACGGTCGGCTCGGGAATACCGTCCTGACGATGTTGCGCGGATGCGCCAGCACCGACTCGCCAAGCACCGTCTCCAGAGCGCCGATCAGCTCCGTACGGACCGCGAGCGCGTGCACGGCGCGCAGGCGCAGCAGGTCGTTGTAGTAGGCCCGATACTCCGGTGTGGGATTGCTCTCGTGCACGAAGGCACTCTGCTCGGCGACGGCGTCACCGGTCGGCGCCCCGCGCCGGAGCAGGCCGTGGTGCGCGGCGACGGCCGTGACCTCCTTCCGCACGGTCAGCACCGCGTCCGCGGGGAGCAACCCCGGAAGGGACAGATAGCCGTCCTCCCGCGCCGCGTCCGCCCAACCGTCTTCGGCCACGGTGCGAAACGGCGTCACGGCCGTCATCGCCGCCATGCTCATACCGTGCTCCCTCCGCTCAGGCGTTCCAGACCGACTCCCACGCCCCGCTCCGTGCCGAGCGGTAGAGCGCGAGGGCGGTCCGCATCTCTCCCAGCGCCTTCTCCGGAGGCGCCACCGGCGCCTTGCCGTCCAGCACCAGCGCCGCGAAGTCCTCGAGTTCCGGCTTGAACGAGTGAAAGTAGCCGTGGTCCCCCGGCAGAGCCTGCCCGTCCGGATGGTCCTCGTCGTACAGCTCGACCCCGCCGCCTTCGAAGCCGCCGCGGATCAGCACCTCGCCCTTCGTGCCCATCACGCGAAACCACGGCATGTCCGACAGGTTCGCCGGCGACGTCAGCGCCAGGAACGATGCGATCACACCCGACTCGAAGCGCAGCAGCGCCTGCGCGAGCGACTCGCCGTCCATCCCCCCGATCGGCCTGCCGGTGGTGCCGACGACTGCGTCGATCTCTCCCAGCCAGACGCGCAGCGGCCTGATCCAGTGCGCGCCGCCGTCGATGACCACACCGCCGCCGGTGCGCTGCAGGTCGAAGCGCCAGGGACGGTTGCCTGGATACCAGAACGGATCGAACCGGCTTTCGAACGCGGCCTGCGCGGCGATCACTTCTCCCACGGCGCCGTCCCGGAGCAGGCGTTCGACCGCCACCACGTCCGGCCAGTACTGGGAGTTCTCGCCGACCATGAACGCCTGATCGGCCGCGGTGCCGGTGGCAAGCACGCGCTCGGCCGTGGTCAGGTCCTGCGCGATCGGCTTCTCCAGGAGCACGTGCTTGCCCAACGCGAGGGCCTGCTCGGTCAGCGCCTCGTGCAGGTCGTGGGGCGTCATGATGTCCACGGCGTCGAAATCGACCGTCGCTGCCGCCTCTTCGATGGTCGCGAACGCGCCGACGCCGTACTCCCCGGCCAGGGACTCGGCGGCTTCTCGCTTGGGATCGATCGCCGCCGCGATCTCGATGCGGTCGATGGAGCGGATCGCCCTGGCGTGGTAGCCGGCGATCGCGCCGCAGCCGACCAGGGCCAGCCGCACGCTGTCAGCCATGCTCGGATCGTGTCATCCGCGACTGGCGCGTGGCAACGGCCGGGATCAGCCGGTGCTCGGTCGACAGGGTCAGCCGCATGGTTCCAGGTGCGGAAATTGAAGCGCCACGGACACCGGCATAGTATCAAGGGGCAGGATGAGTGCGATGCCGCTGGGACGGGCCGACCTCGAACAGATCGGAAGCTACGTAAAGGAACACCTGAGTGACTGGCTCGTAGAGGTAGCGACACCGCTCGCAATGGGCGCGCAGATCATGGAGCGGTTCGCTCGCGTGGAAGAACGCGTCGTCGACGTGGATGAGCGCCTCCTCCGCCTGGACGGAAAGGTCTCCGACCTGAGCGATCGAACGCTCATCGTGCAGGAGGAGCTCAAGCATCAGCGCGAGCTCATAGCCTCCCGCTTCGAGGCATCCGACAAACGCTTCGAAGAGATGCAGGCGTACCTGGACAAGCGCTTCGATGCCGTCGACCGGCGCTTCGAGGACATGCACACGGCCATGAACACCCGCTTCGAAGCCGTGGACAAACGCTTCGAGGACATGCACACCTCAATGAATACCCGCTTCGCATCCGCAGACAAGCACTTCGCATCCGTCGACAAGCGCTTCGAAGACCTCATCTCCAATATGAACAAGCGCTTCGCCGAGACACGATGGATGATGGGTGGCGTGGTCGTGTTGCTGGCGACCATGATGTCCCTTTACCAGTTCCTGGGATAGGCGGACCGGATTTGCGATGCCGACACCTCAGGGAGATGCGCTGCCGGTGATCCCGCGGCCGGCCGAGATGGTGAAGCAGGAGGGCGAGTGGCTGCTCGGCCACGAGCTGCACGTGAGCATCGCGGACGAGTCGCTCGCGGAGGTGGCCTCCCACCTCGCCGGCGAGCTGGACGCAGCCGGAAACTGCCGCACGTACGTCGCCGGCCCGGGGGCGGGCGCCGACGTACGCATCGTCGGATCCACCGAGCTGCCGGCCGAAGGCTACCGCCTGACGGTCGCCCCGGACGGCGTGGAGCTGGCCGCCGCGGCGCCCGCGGGGGCCTTCCACGGGGTGCAGACGCTGCTGCAGCTCGTCAGCGGCGCCACCCGCCGGCGGGTGCCCGCGGTGCGCATTGTCGACCGTCCCCGCTTCGGGTGGCGCGGTGTCATGCTGGACTGCGCCCGCCACTTCTTCCGGGCCGCGACGGTCAAGCGCTTCATCGACCTGGCGTCGCGCTTCAAGCTGAACCGCTTCCACTGGCACCTGACCGAGGACCAGGGCTGGCGTCTCCCCATCGACGGCTATCCCGATCTGCTGCGCGTCGGCAGCCGCCGCCGCGAGTCGACCGGGGACGGCACCCCGCATGGCGGCGCCTTCACACCCGATGAGATACGCGACGTGATCCGCTACGCGCGGGCCAGGCACGTCACCGTCGTGCCGGAGGTCGAGCTGCCCGGCCACTGCGCAGCGGCCCTGGCCGCCTATCCGAACCTGTCCTGTACCGGCGGCCCGTTCGAGGTGGGCACGACCTGGGGGATCTACAAGGACGTCTACTGCGCCGGCAACGACGACGTGTTCGAGTTCCTGGAACGGGTGTGGGACGAGGTTCTGGATCTGTTTCCGAGCCCGTACGTGCACATCGGCGGGGACGAGGTCCCAAAGGATCGCTGGACGGCGTGCTCCAGGTGCCGGCGGCGCATGCAGGACGAGGGCCTCTCCTCTCCGGAGGAGTTGCAGGCCTGGTTCGTACGCCGCGCCTGCCGCTACCTCCGCGAGCGCGGCCGCACGGTGATCGGCTGGGACGAGGTGCTGGAAGGGGACGGTCCGGGCGGCGACACGGTGATCATGGCGTGGCGCGGAGCCGACCGCGGCATCAAGGCGGTGCGGCGCGGCCACCGGGTGGTCATGACCCCCAACCCTTCGACCTACCTCAACTACACCCCGTACGACCCGCCGCGGCCGCCGGGACATCAGACGCGGCGGCTCTCCCTGGAGACCGCATACGCCTTCGACCCGGTGCCGGCCGAGCTCGACGAGCACGAGGCCGGCAGGATCATGGGCTCACAGGCGTGCCTCTGGACCGAGTACGTGGAGACGCAGGCCGACATCGACGAGCTCACGTGGCCGCGCCTGTGCGCGCTGGCCGAGGCGGCGTGGAGCCGACCCGAAACGCGCGACTGGTCCGACTTCCAGGCCCGCCTTGCCGGTCAGGCGCCGCTGTTCGAGCAACTGGGCGTCGCGCGCACCGCCAACTGGTAAGAGCGCGCCGGCCGGCTATCCCTCCAGGGACAGCAGGAAGGGGTTCTCCAGCGCCTCGACGATCCAGCGCAGGAAGCGCACGGCGTCGGCGCCGTCGATGGCGCGGTGGTCGTAGGAGAGCGACAGCGGCAGCAGCAGTCGGGGTTCGAACTCCCCGTCGCGATGCACCGGCGTGACGCGGGAGCGTGACATGCCCAGGATGGCCACCTCCGGGTGGTTGACGATCGGGGTGAACGACGTGCCGCCCAGGCCGCCCAGGTTGGTGATGGTGAAGCAGCCGCCCTGCATCTCCTCCAGGGTGAGCTTTCCGGCGCGCGCGCGCGCGGCCACCTCGCCGATCTCGACCGAAAGCTCGGTCACGTTCTTGCGGTCGGCGTCGCGGATCACCGGTACCAGCAGACCCCGGTCGGTGTCGACCGCCACCCCCACGTGGGTGTAGCGCTTGAGGATCACCTCGCGGCTGGCCATGTCGACGCTGGACGCGAAGCGCGGGAACACCCGCAGTGCGCCGGCCACCACCCGCACCGCGATCGCGGTCATGGTGAGCTTGCCGCCCGCCTCCTGCACGCGCGGGCCGAAGCGCTTGCGGAGCTGCTCCAGATCGGTCACGTCGGCATCGTCGTGCTGGGTGACGTGCGGGATGGTCGTCCACGAGGTGGACAGGTGCACGGCCGTGGTACGGCGGATGCCGCTCATCGGCTCGCGCTCCACCTCTCCCCAGCGGCTGAAGTCGGGCAGCGGCGGCGCCGCCGTCGGGCCTCCGCCCGAGGCTGCCGCCTCCAGCAACGAACGCGCGGTGCGCACCACGTCGCCGGACAGGATGCGGCCGCCGTTGCCGGTGCCCTGCACCGAGGTGATGTCGACGCCCAGTTCGCGCGCGAAACGGCGGGTGTTCGGAGTGGCCGGGATCGGCCACTCCGGCAGGTTGAACTCGTCGGCCGGCGTCGGCGCGGAGGGCGCTCGAACAGCCGGGGCCGGCGGCGTCACGGGTGGAGCCGGGGCCGGGGACGGCGTCAGTGCGGCGACGGCCGCAGGTTCCGAGGCGGGTGCCGATGCAGCCGCGGCTGGCGGCGCGGCAGCGGGTTCCTCGGCAGGAGCAGCGGCCGGATCGCCATCCGGTTCGCCATCCGGATCGATGGTGGCGATCACCTGCCCGACGGCGACGGTGTCGCCTGCCTTGACCGGCAGCGAGGCGACGACACCGGACTCGGTGGCCGGCACCTCGATCACGGCCTTGTCGGTCTCCAGCTCGATCAGCGGCGCATCCGCCGCCACCGTGTCTCCCGGGGCGGCCAGGACGCCGGCTACCGTGCCGGAGTCGACCCCCTCGCCCAGCACGGGCAACTTGATCTCTATCGCCATCTCACCGATCCATCTCAGGCGGACAACGGGTTGTGCTTGTCGGGATCGATGTCGAGCCGCCGGATGCCGCGCTTCAGCGCGCGCTCGTCGATCGCCCCTTCGACAGACAGCCGCTGCAGCGCCGCCAATGCGATATAGCGGGCACTCACCTCGAAGTGGTCCCGCAGGCCGGCGCGGGTGTCGCTGCGCCCGAAGCCGTCGGTTCCGAGCCGGGCCACCGGCCCCGGCAGATGGTCGGTGATGAGCGCCGGCAACACGCGCAGGTAATCGGTGGCGGCGACGAACACGCCGCGCTCGCCGGCGAAGGCGCGCGCCACGTACGACTGCCGCGGCTTCCGTCCCGGATGCAGCACGTTGTGCCGCTCGGTCTCCGCGATGTCCCGGTAGAGCTGCTGGTAGCTGGTGACGCTCCACACGTCGGTGGAGACGCCCAGGTCCGCGAGGAGCGCCGCCGCCTGCACCGCCTCGTTGAGGATGGCGCCCGAGCCGAGCAGGTGCGCCTTGGGCAGCTTCGCGTCCGAGTCGCCGGCGCTGAACCGGTACAGGCCGCGCAGGATACCCTCGCGCGTGTCCTCCACGGGTTCCGGGATCGGCGGCATCGGGTAGTTCTCGTTCATGACCGTGAGGTAGTAGAAGCCCTCCTCCTGGTCTACGTACATGCGCCGGATGCCGTCCTCGATGATCACCGCCAGCTCGTACGCGTAGGTGGGGTCGTAGGAACGCAGCGTCGGCACCGCCAGCGCGGCGACGTGGCTGTGGCCGTCCTGGTGCTGCAGGCCCTCGCCGTTGAGGGTGGTGCGGCCGGAGGTGCCGCCCAGGAAGAAGCCCTTGCAGCGCATGTCGGCGGCCGCCCAGATCAGGTCGCCGATCCGCTGGAAGCCGAACATCGAGTAGTAGATGAAGAAGGGGATGGTATTCACCCCGTGCGTGGCGTAGGCGTTGCCGGCGGCGATGAAGGACGAGAACGATCCCGCCTCGGTGATGCCCTCCTCCAGCACCTGGCCGTCCTTGGCCTCCTTGTAGTAGAGCAGGTTCTCCCGGTCCACCGGCTCGTAGAGCTGCCCGACGCTCGAGTAGATGCCGACCTGCCGGAACAGCGGCTCCATGCCGAAGGTGCGCGCCTCGTCCGGGACGATGGGAACGACCAGCGGCCCGATCTCCTTGTCGCGCAGCAGCTTGGTGAGGATGCGCACGAAGGCCATGGTGCTCGACGCCTCGCGGCCGTCGGTGCCGTGCAGGAACTCGGCGAACAGCTCCGCGGGCGGCGCGGTGAGCGGTGCCGCGCGCGCGGCGCGCGCGGGCAGGTAGCCGCCCAGCTCCTGGCGCCGGGCGCGCAGGTAGGTGCGCTGGCCGCCGTGCTCGTCGGGCAGATAGAAGGTCGCCGCGGCCGCTTCCTCGTCGGAGATCGGGATGTCGAACCGCGAGCGGAAGGCGACCAGCTCGTCCTGGTTCAGCTTCTTCTGCTGGTGGGTGATGTTCTTGCCCTCGCCCGCCTCTCCCAGGCCGTAGCCCTTGATCGTCTTGGCCAGGATCACGGTCGGCGCACCGGTGTGTTCGACGGCCGCCCTGAACGCCGCATGCACCTTGGCCGGATCGTGGCCGCCCCGGTACAGCTTGCGCAGCTCGTCGTCCGAGTAGTCCTTCACCAGCTCCAGCAGGCGCGGATCGGTCCCGAAGAAGTCCTCGCGGATGTAGGAGCCCGGCTCGACGGTGTACTTCTGGTACTGGCCGTCGACGGTCTCCTCCATGCGCCGACGCAGCAGCCCGTGGGGGTCGGCGGCCAGCAACGGGTCCCAGTCTGAGCCCCAGATCACCTTGATCACGTTCCAGCCGGCGCCGCGGAAGGCGGCCTCCAGCTCCTGGATGATCTTGCCGTTGCCGCGCACCGGCCCGTCGAGCCGCTGCAGGTTGCAGTTGACCACGAAGATCAGGTTGTCCAGCCGCTCGCGCGCCGCCAGCGTGATCGAGCCCATGGACTCCGGTTCGTCCATCTCGCCGTCGCCCAGGAAGGCCCACACCTTCTGCCGGTCGGTCTGCTTGATGTCGCGGTCCTGCAGGTAGCGGTTGAAGCGCGCCTGGTAGATCGCCTGGATCGGGCTCAGCCCCATGGAGACGGTCGGAAACGACCAGAAATCGGGCATCAGCCACGGGTGCGGGTAGGACGACAGGCCGCCGCCCGGAGCCAGCTCGCGCCGGAAGTTGGTGAGATGCTCCTCACTCAGGCGGCCCTCCAGAAACGCCCGCGCATACATGCCGGGCGCGGCATGGCCCTGGAAGTAGACCTGGTCGCCGCCCTGCGGGCTGTCCGGCCCGCGCAGGAAGTGGTTCTGCGCCACCTCGATCAGCGTGGCGGCCGACGCGAAGGTGCTGATGTGGCCGCCGATGCCGTCGTCGCTCTTGTTGGCGCGGACCACCATCGCCATGGCGTTCCAGCGGATGATGCTCTTGTTGCGCCGCTCGACGGCGCGGTCGCCGGGATACGGCGGCTCCCGGTCCGGCGGGATGGTGTTGACGTAAGGGGTGTTGGCCGTAAAAGGCAGATCCGCGTCGACCGCCTTCGCGTAGCGGTGCAGGGTGCGCAGCACCTCGTGCAGCCGCTCGGCGCCGCCGGTCCGGTAGACGTAGTCGAGCGACTCCACCCACTCGCGGAGCTCGACATCGGAGGCCTCCCCACCATTGCGGCCGTGCGCGACCTCGGGATCGACGGGGCGCGAGGCAGCCGGCGGCTCCGTTCCATTGCCGATCCCTCGGGATGCGGTTGCGGCGGAAGCGGCCGAACCGTGTTGCGGGAGATCGACCCTGCGGGTCGGGTTCTCTGCCACCGCCCGGAAAGATAGCCCAAACAGCCGCCCGATTCCACCATCCCGCCGGACCGGACCGGCAGCGGCCGCCTTGCCGGGGCAGGGTCCGCCGATCTACGTTGAGGCGTCATGCGCACATGGAACGGCCTGAACGTCGACGACCGCGACTGGTCCGCCTTGAGCGAGGGGGAGCGCATCCGGCAGATCGAGCTGGAGGGCTACCTGATCGTCCCCGACATCCTCTCCCCGGAGCACCTGGAGACGCTGCGCGCCGAGACCGACACGCTGCCCACGGAGGGCCGGGACTACAGCGAACGGCAGCGCGGCTGCAGCCGGGTGCACCTGCGCAGCCCGGTCCTGGCCGAGCTGGTGACCCATCGGCCGACGCTGGATCTGTTGGAGCGGCTGTTCGGCGACCGCATCCTGTGCCTGCACAACGTCACCTACGACTGTTCCGAGCCCGGCACGCCGGGGATCAGCCTGCACACCGACGGCCAGCCGTACGGCTCCACGATCTTCGGCTACGAGGGGAGCTGCCCGATCACGGTGCGCGTCCTCTACTACCTGGACGACCTGACCATGGACGTGTCGCCGTTCCGGGTGATCCCGCGTTCGCACGTGTGCATGCACGCCGATGCCCACCCGTACAAGCGCTACACCACTCATCCCGAGCAGGTGGTGGTGCCGTGCCGCGCCGGCTCCGCGCTGTTCCTCAACCACCGCACGTTCCACGGCACGCTGCCCAATACCGGCACGCGCGTGCGCGGCGCATGGTCGCGATCGCCTACCGGCCGGCCTGGGCAGGACCGATCGCGGAGGTGCCCATGGCGACGGAGGAGGAACTGGCCTCGCTCCCCGCGTCGGTGCGGCCCTACTTCAGCGACTCGAACGCCCGCGAGTTCGACTTCGGGGTGGGCAACAAGCCGGAGGGCATGGCCGCCGACGCGCCGGGGATGGCCCCCAGCCGCTGGTCACGCGCCTGAGGCCGCACGGCGCGCCGTCCAGGTCACCCTGCCTGCGCCGAAGCCGTCCACGAGCTGCTCGCCCAGCCTGAGCGTTCCCGCCATCGTGCCGGCGCCCGCATCCAGGATGCCCGTGAAGCGATAGGTCAGCCGGGCGCCCTCGGTGGCCAGCACGCTGTCGAGCACCACCGCGTCGCCGTCGATCTGGCCGGACAGCTCGCCCGCCGCCCGCGTCCCGCGGTGCCGGCCGCAGAAACCGTTTCCGCCGGTCGAGCCGGTCAGGCTGAACCGGTGCCGGGCGCAGCCCGAGACGAAGCGGACGTCCACCTCCCACTCGCCGTCGATACCGTCCACCGGCGGCTCGACCGGACGCGGCTCCGTTGCGCCGCCGAGGATCTCCACCAGCCGGCGGGCGGCCACCTCCGCGTCCCCTTCGACCATCGACACCGGCCGGACCATGAACTCGCAGCCGTCACCCTCGGCATGCGACAGGATCGGCGGCGAGCCGGCGCGCAGGGCCGCTCCGACCTGTCCGGCGGCCAGCGGCACCTGCTCGGGATCCCAGGAGACCATCAGGATCGGATACGGACTGCGGCCTCCCGACTCCCGCACCTCCGTGCGCACGCCCCCGACCGGGGCGAGGGCGTCGGCGATCCGCCGGTACCATCCGCGCCAGCGCCCGAATTCCGCGTCCAGGTCGCGGCCGTCAACCAGGTGCTCGACCGCCGCCAGCATGCCGGCGATCTCCTCCTTGCTGACCTTCATCATGCGGCCGAAGGTCCCGTGCGGGGCGCAGTGCATCCACGCGGCCTGCACGAGGTCCTCGCGGCCCAGCAGGAGTCCCGCGCCCTGCGGTCCCTGCAGGACCTTGCCGCCCGAGTAGCAGACCAGGTCGGCGCCGGCCGCCAGCCAGCGGTTCGGCACCGCCGGAAGCTCGGCCGCCGCGTCGATCACCACCGGCGCCCCATGCTGCCGGCCGGCAGCGGCCAGATCCTCCACCGTCACGGACTGGGCGGCAGCCGCGCCGGCCCACATCGCCACGAGCGCGGTGCGCGGGCCGACCGCCGCGCGCAACTGGACGGCGGAGTCCACCGGGACCAGCCGCACGCCGACCGCGCGGATGGTCTGGTCGAACACGGTGCGTGACTGCACCGGCATGACCACCTCGTCGCGCATACCGTCGAGGTCTGGAAGCTGCACCGCGCGCTCGGGGTCGCCGCCGGCCACGCACGCGCAGGTGGCCGCGGTGAGCGCGCCCGCCGCGCCGCTGGTGACCAGCGCCGAGGGAACGCCCAGCAGCCCGGCGATCCGCTCGCCGGCCCGCGTCATGAGCTCGTCGATGACCACCGAGCCGTCGGCGGCTTCTGCCATCGCCCGCCGCACCTCCGGCAGCATGGGCGCGCCGCCGTGGATGGACTCGGTGGCCGTCAGGTCGATGTAGGTCCGAACCCCGAGCCGGGCATAGATGCCGCTATGCCCGGCGTCGGTCACTCACGCTCCCAGATCCGCGTGTCCGGCTTGAACTGGCTCCAGGCGAACCAGAACGCCTCGTGTGCGGCCGCGTCCCGCTCGCCGATGAAGGCGCGCAGCCCGCTGCCGTCCAGCTCCAGGCGCACGCCGCCCATCTCCACCGCCGCGCCTTCCTTCAACGCGATCACCGCCGGCGCCACCGGGAAGGCGATCGGACCGTCCGGGCCTGCCACGCCGAGCACACGCTCCTGGATAGGCAGGCGCTGGTCGACGTCGCCGACCGGGAAGATCGGGCCATGGTCGTCACGGCCCCGCAGCGGGTCCAGTGGGTAGGCGCGGAAGCGGTCGAGGATCGTCGTCTCCGGGTGCTCGCGCTTCCAGTCGCCCCACGTGGAGGTGACCACCGCCACCGGCGTCAACACCACGCCGGCGTCGTGCAGGGGGCCGGACAGCGCCTGGCCGGTGAAGGTGTCGACCGCCGACCACGTGCTGCGGTCGTACATGAACTTGTTCGAGCGGGACAGCAGGCCGGAGGTGCGCAGCACGGGGCTGAAGCCCTCCACGTCGTCGGTGAAGTACGCCTGCGCGGACCCGCACAGCGTGCAATAGGGCATGCCGAAGCGCCGGCCGCCGAGCGTGTCGTTCACCATCTCGTGCACTTCCATCATGTTCTTCGGGTAGGCGCGCGCCTCGCCGTTGATGACCAGGCCGAACACCAGCCGCTCGTCCGGATACCAGTCGCCGCCGGAGGCGGAGGTGACGGCCGGATCGTCGATCGCCGGGATGCAGCCGCGCAGGCAGCGGGCCTCCGGGGTAGCGTGCAGCCGCTCGTCGATCGCCACGCCGCCCCAGCCGACCAGCCGCCAGTCTATGATCGAGTCCTCGTCGGTGAAGAACGGCTCCCACAGGGGCTCGATGAACCGGAACAGCCGCCACTTGTACTCGCGATAGCCGGGAAAGGCCGGCAGATCCCAGGCGATCAGGCGGTTGATCATCGTCAGGCGTCCGTCGTCCTCGGGCGCGAGCTCGGTTTCGGTGAGCGCCACGAAGGCGGCCCGGACCGCCGTCAGCATGTCCCGGTTCGAGAACGGGAACAGGTCGGTCAGCAGCCACAGCACGCGGGGGTCGCCGGCGGCGCCCAACCGGTCGATCGCCTCGATCGGCCCACCGGGGACCGTGCGGTCGAACAGCGCCTCCAGGCCTTCCGCGACCTCGGCCGAGACCGCTCCGTCCGGCACGGCGGGGGCGGACGGTATCGGGGTGCCGGCCGGCCCGTACAGGACGACCGGGGGCTCGTCTGCCGGCTGGCCCTGCGCCGTCTCCCCGCAACTCAGGAGCACCAGGACCGCCGGGATCAGCGCCACCACCCGGCGTCTGGCGCGCGAACGCGCTCTCATGGAGACGTTCATGCCGGGGACCGTAGCGCGGCTCCCAGGAGGCGTCAAAGCACGAGGGACGCCAACCGTGCGCCACGACCGCTTGCCCCGCGTCCGTGGAACCGGAACACTCCCGTCGCTATGAAACATACCATTCGAGGGTTCGCGGCGGCGCTGGCGCTGCTGGCCGCGCAGGCAGCGTTCGGCCTGCCGGATCTGGGCGGGCGCACGGTCGTCGCCGTGACCGGCAACGACTACGTGCCCCTGAACTTCGTCGATCCTCGGACCGGCGAAGCGGTCGGCTGGGAGTACGACGCGGTCAATGAGATCTGCCGGCGGCTGAATTGCGCCGTCGACTGGCAGGTGACCGCCTGGGACGCGATGATCGAGGCGGTGCGCAACGGCCAGTTCGACGTGGGCATGGACGGCATCACCATTACCGAGGAGCGCGCCGAGCGGGTGGATTTCTCCATCCCCTACCTCACCTCGCAGCAGTTCATGCTGGTGCGCGCGGACGAGGAGCGCTTCACCACGCCGGAGGAGGTCGCCGCCGACGAGGATCTGCTGATCGGCTCGCAGGCCGGCACCACCAACTTCTACGTGGCCGTCTACGACATCCTGGACGGGAACGAGGACAACCCGCGCATCAAGCTGTTCGACACCTTCGGCGCCGCGGTGCAGGCGCTGATCATCGGCGACGTGGACCTGGTGCTCATGGACGCGGCGAGCAGCCGCGGCTACATCGGCGCCAACCCCGACGCCCTCAAGACCGTCGGCGAGGCGCTGGGCACGGAGGACTTCGGCTTCATCTTCACGCCCGGCTCCGACCTGCGCGAGCCGTTCGACGAGGCGATCCGGGAGCTTGCCGAGGAGGGCTTCCTGGAGGCGCTGAGCGTCAAGTGGTTCTTCGAGTACAGCCCGTAGAGGCCGGCCCGACTCTCGACCTGCTGCCGTGAACAGGGTCGCCGCCGGCACGTCGCGGCGGCACCTGCTGCCGGTCGCGTCCCTCTCCCGCCTGCCCTACTGGCTGCTGGCGATCATGCTGCTGGGCGTGCTGGCGGTGTGGTCGGTGGTGCGGGAGGAGGACTACCGGATCATCTTCCGCGCGGTCAGCCGCGGGATCGTCACCACGCTGTACGTGTCGGTGATCGCCTACGTCGCGGCGGCGGCCGTGGGCCTGCTGTTCGGGCTGATGCGCGCCTCCCACCGTCGGGTGCTGCGCGAGGCGGCGAGCGTCTACATCGAGGTGGTGCGCGGGGTACCGATGCTGGTCATCCTCTACTACGTCGCCTTCGTGGCGGCGCCGGCGGCGGTGGTGCTGATCAACCGGCTGGCCGAGCCGCTGATCGCCGCCGGCTGGATGGAGCCGTTGAGCGTCCGGCGCGTCGACTTCGTCTGGCGCGCGATCATAGCCCTCACCATCGGCTACAGCGCCTTCCTGGCCGAGATCTTCCGTGCCGGCATCGAGGCGGTGCCGCGCGGGCAGTTGGAGGCGGCGCTGTCGCTGGGGATGAGCCGGCGGCAGGCGATGCTGCACGTCGTGCTGCCGCAGGCGGCGCGTACGGTGCTGCCGCCGCTGGGCAACGACTTCGTGGCCATGATCAAGGACTCGGCCCTGGTCTCCGTGCTGGGCGTCGGGGACATCACCCAGCAGGCGAAGGTGTACTCGGCCTCCTCCTTCCGCTTCTTCGAGACCTACAACACCGTCGCCTTCCTCTACCTGGTGATGACCATCGGCCTGTCCATCCTGGTGCGGGCGCTGGAGCGGCGCCTGCGCCGCCACGTCGCGCACGAGCGGTAGCCGGCGCCGCTGACCCCTCCGTCAGATTCCGAACAGCTTCCCCACGAGTCCCCGGCCGCTGATGCCCGCGAAGGCGACCAGGATCACCGCCGACACGATCGCGCCGGCCAGCATCGGCGGCCGCGTCCGGTAGGCGGCCGGCAGCTTGAAGTTCAGGTAGAGCGCGCCGAGCATCATGAGCGCGATCGACAGGTTGGCCAGCACGAACCCCGCGACCTGCGTGAGGATGTCGAACGGGATGTTGAGCCAGACGATCACGAAGGTGGTGACCAGCAGGTACGCGCTGACGTACCGCCGGATCCGGGCGTAGTCCCACTGCCGGCCGGGCCAGATCGCCTGGAAGAACTCCTGCAGGACGCGGGAGTAGATCTCCGGAAACGCCTGCAGCGTCCCCCACAGCGCGGCGACGATGCAGACGTAGTAGACCCAGATCAGCGATCCGTGAATGGCGCTCCAGACGTGGCGCTGCTCGGTGAGCAGGCTCCAGCCGGCGAACTGGCTCTGCAGCGGGTACAGCACGGCGGCGCCGGAGATCATGAACGCGCCCGTCACGATGAACAGGACGACGGCGCCCATGCCGACGTCCCACCGCAGCGGCGCGACGATCCTGCGCATGCGCGCCACCTGCTGCGGGTCGTCGGGCAGGTAGTCGATCCGGTCGCGGGTGAACGCGTGGCGGCGGATCGCCTCGATGTCCTTGTGCCCGGTCATGCCCCAGCGGTGGATGCCGACCCAGTTGGCGTACACGACGTAGCCCATCGCGGTGCCGCCCACGTACGCGAACGCGGTCGCCATGGTCAGCAGCGGGTTCTGCACCGCATCGCGCGGCGCCCACGCCGGGAACTCCGGCAGCCGTCCGAAGCTCAGGCTGCCGATGAGCGCCTCGCGGAAGTCGGGACGCACCATCAGGGTGCCGGCGATGGTCCCGAGCACGAGGATGCTGCAGATGATCAGTTGCTGCTTCTCCAGCTTCTCGAAGGACAGGCGCAGGCCGAACGCCAGGGCCAGGGCGATGAAGCCGCAGGTGATGAGATTCTCGTACGTCAGCTCGGGGACGGCCGCCGGCAGCACGTCCTGGAGGAAGAAGTGGAACAGGTCACCGACGGGCTTGGCGATCGGCACCCAGGCGAGCGGCGCGCCGATCATCTCCATCGCCCCGATCGCGAGCAGCAGCCAGCCGCGCGGGCCGGGCAGCCGCACCAGGCGGTGGCCGACGTGCTCGCCGCTCACCGCCGTGTAGCGGCCGAGCAGGTAGGTGACGAAGATCCCCTTCGCCACGCAGCTCAGGAGCACCAGCCACAACAGCCCGTAGCGCGCCCACGCCCCCGCGCGCACGACGACGATGGTCTCGCCGGCGCCGATGCTCACCGACGCCACGATCGCCGCCGGGCCGAACACGGCCAGCAGCCCGATGATCTTCTTCAGCGACCACGGTTGCGCGAAGACGCCGCTCGGCGGCGGCACCTCGACCTTGTCGATCAGGAAGCTCCCGGACGCTGTTCGTACGGGATCCAGCCCCGTTGCGGACCGGGCGGACGGGTTCGCTCGTAGCGCTGGCGGATGCGGTTGAACTCGGCCGCGGAGCGTACGACCGACTCGGGTTCGCGATGACTCTGCACGACGAAATCCGCCTCCGGCGGGTAGCAGGCGATCTCGGCGTCCGGCCGCTCCCAGGTGAAGTCCTGCGGCGCCTCGCCGACGTTGTTGGGCACGCCCGCGTGCTGGTAGCGCAGGTCCAGGCTCCAGCGCACCACGTCGGTGTGGTTGGGAGTCGAGCTGTGCGGTGTGATGTTGGTCATCAGCAGGACGCCGCCGAGCGGCACGGGCACCGCGACCGGCGCAGCGGTGCCCGGAAGGTCCGGGTCATCGATCGCCAGGTAGCCGTTGGGACCCTCCGTGTAGTGCCGGACCACGCCCTGCCGGTGGGCGCGCGGCAGCACTTCCAGGCAGCCGTTCTCGACGGTTGCGTCCACCAGCGGGATCCAGCAGGTCACGATCAGGTCCCGGTCGCAGTGCGGGTTGAAGTAGCCGGAGTCCTGGTGCCACGGCACCACGCCGCGCGCCATGCCGGGAATCTTCGGACGGACCCGGTAGACGGAGGAGGCGACGATTTCCGGACCGATGAGGGACTCCACCACCTCCAGCAGGCGAGGATGCGTGATGACCGCGAACAGCGCCGGCCCGCTGTGCCCGCCGCCGCCGCGGCCGATGATCGGCCCCAGGATCTCGTCGGTCTCAGCGTAGATGCGGGACAGGCGCCGCTCGAACGGCTCCTCCTCGTACAGCCGCGACAGCTTGCCCGCGGCCTGCAGCTCGACGGCGGTCTGGTGAATGACGTCCGTGAACTCGTCGCGCAACGGCTCCAGGTCGGCCGCCGCGAAGACGTCCGGCACCATCACGTAGCCCTCGCGCCGGAAGAACTCGACTTGACGCTCGGCGAGTGCGCTCATGTTCGATCGGTCCTCCTCATGGATGGCACGTCAGCGCAGCACCGGACGCATGATATGCGGCATCGGCACCCGCGTACTACGCCGGCCCGGGGCGGGACACGAAGGCCCGCAGCACGTTCTCGGTGATGCGGGAGACGTTGTTGTCGTAGCCGTTCCAGGAGAGGGCGCCGCGCCAGCAGATGGCGCCGGCTGCGAACACCGCTCCGCCGTTCGGGTACTCCAGGTACGCCATGTCGGCGCGCACGAAGCGGTGCGGCGCGTCCGGCCGTTGCGGGTCGTCCGGCCTGGCGCCGTCGCGGCCGGCCATGAACCAGAGCCGCTCGTCGATCATGGGGTTGGCCAGCGCGGTGTCGAAGCCGACCGACGGTGCCAGCAGCAGCGTGCCGGGCGGGGAGCCGAGCTCGGCCTCCACGCGGTCGAACTCGTACCCGGCGGCGCCGTGCCGGACCTGCAGATTGGGGAAGTCGCCGATCGGCTCGTCGTCGCCCACGCCGTCGAAGATGAACGCGACGCGCGGATCGCGGCTTGCCGGCATGCGGTGAAACGGTGCTCCGGCGCCGAACTCGGCGCCGGCGGTGCCGACGCCGACCAGCAGGTTGGGCGGCCGGCCCCGGTTGCGCCAGGTGCCGCCCGGTTCGCCGGTGGTGCTGTGGTAGCGCTCGGCCGGGTGCACCTCGAACGGCCAGCTCGTCCCCCAGCGCCGCACCTCCAGGACGTGCGGCCGATGGGGATCGATGCTGGCCACGCCGTACAGGCCGTTGCCGGACAGGTACATGAAGCGGCCGCCGGCGTCCAGGTAGGACGAAAGCGCGTCGAGCATGGGCCCGGTCCAATACTCGTGATGGGAGCTGGAGATCACCACGCGGTAGCCGTCCAGCAGCGCCGAGCCCTCGGCGTGCAGGTCGTGGTCGGTCAGGAAGTCGGCCTCGATTCCCTTCGCGTCCAGCCAGTCCACCAGGTAGAGATCGGCCGGAAAGCGCGGCGGCACGGCCATCACGCGGTAGCGGAACTTCGGGCGCATGGTGAGGTTGGGTTTCAGCCAGGAGCCGTACATGACGCCGGAGCCGTCGGGGTGCCGGTCGTACGGCCCGTACAGCGCGTTCTCGTCGATGTAGCGGTAGACGTCTCGGGACAGGGAAGGATCGGCGAACGGCGCGTTCGAGGTCCAGGCGGGGTCCGCGTCCTCCCGCCACGCCCCGGGGCCCAGGTCGGTGTAATTGCTGTAGCACTGGTAGGTGACCGTCGACATCAGCACCGCGATGCGGGAAGTGCGGCGGCCCCGCGGCGGCCGGACCATGAACGGCACATGCTCCTCGTGGCGCCCGTCCGGGGTGGTCAGCCACGCCGCGTAGACGCCGCTCGGCAGATCGTCCGGGACCTGCAGGGCGAAGTCCTCCGCCCAGCCGGCGTCCTCCAGGTCGTCGCGATGGAAGTGGATGGCGCCGTATTGGTCCGGGGCGAGCCGGAAGCTGGTCTCCTCGCCGCGGAAGTTGTGGCCGGTCACCGCGCGCGCCGGCAGGTTGACCACGCGCCCGTGCCGGCCGTTGCCGGACACGTCGCGCGCCAGGGCGGTGTCGACGTCGCGCGAGAAGTCCCACGCGCCGGCCAACTCGCCGGGCTCGGCGAGCGTGGTGAGGTCGTCCGGGCGGTCGGCCCACGCGCGCAGCCGCTCCCCGGTCACGGTTCCGGCCAGCAGCCGCGGGCGGTCGATGCGGCCGTCGAAGTGGTGGGCGTGACCGCCGGCCGCATCGCGCGCTCCGGCGAGCATCAGCGCGGCGCCCGGAGCCGGCAGGATGGAGTCCGCCGCGAACGCCACCTCGGCCGGCGGATCGTCGGGCCAGGCACGTACCGGCCGGCGCCACGCGGTCCCGGTTGCGTCCTCCCCGTCCTCCCGGATACTCAGCGACAGGGCCAGCAGGTACCACGCCCAGCGCCTCATCGGACCCAGCCGGGCGACCACCTGCCCCGCGCCGATGACCTGCAGGTCGCCCTCGGCGGAAAGCGCGAGCGCCCATCCCGTGCCGTCCACCGGCGTGCCCTGGCCGGCGATCACCTGCGGCGTCCCGGCCGCCGGATTGGTCGCCTGCACGAAGGCGCAGAAGCTCACCTCTTGGCTCAGATCGACGCCGACGCCGTCCAGCGCGATGTCGACGCAGGAACCGCTGCGGATCGTGTCGCGCTTGCCCGGCCTGCGGCCGTCGACCGCGGACGGCACCACGCGCTGCTTGAAACCGGGGCCGCCGGGGTTGGTGTCGCCGTGGATGAGCCGGACCAGCCGCACGTCGTAGGCGGGCTCCTCACAGCTCACCATGAACCGGATGCGCTCTCCCGGAGCGGCGCCGGGCCGGTCGCTGTAGCCGACCAGCGTCATCGCCGCCGGGCGCCGTGCGCCGCTTCCGCCAGCGCGCGCAGGAAGCCCGCCGCGCTCTCGCGGTCGCGCGACGGGTGCACGGAGAGCCGGATGAAAGGCATGCCGCGCAGCTCGCCGTACCCCTGCCCCCAACCGCCGGCGGCCATCCGCCGATGCACGTCGGCCAGGTCGATGGTCCGCGACGTGAACGCGATCACCGACACCGCGGGCGTGGCCAGCAGCCTGAAGTCCTCGATCCCGCCGATGCCGTCGGCCAGCATGCTCACGAGGTCGATCAGGTGGGCGGTCGACCGGCGGTAGCCGGCGCGTCCCAGGTGCTTCATCACCGCCCAGGCGCCCGCCGCGCGGCTGCCCGGCTTCGTCGACGAGGTGGTGTGGATCAGCGTCGACTCGGTCGGGATGGCGTCGAACAGCGACGGGTCGCGGACGATGAAGAAGCCGGTGGAGATCGGCATCAGACCCAGCTTGTGGCCGTCGGTCATCATCGACGTGACCCCCGGCAGCGCGAAGTCGAACGGCTCGACCGGGTGGCCGAGATCGCGCTTGAACGGCAGCATGAAGCCACCGAAGGCGGCGTCCACGTGCAGCCACAGGCCCTTGCGCTGCGCGAGATCGGCGAACGCCTCTACCGGCTCGAGAGTTCCGAAGCCGCCTGCCGGCGCCGAGCAGACCAGTCCGACGGTGCGCGGCGTGATCGCCCGCTCGACGTCCTCGATGCGCGGCACGAAGCTCTGCCGGTCCACGTCCACCTCGGCCAGCTCGATCCCCATCAGCTCCGCGCCCATCCGGAAGCTGAAGTGCATGGTAACCGGCGCCACGATCTGCGGCTGTGCCTGACCGCCGTGCGCCCGCGCCAGCCGCATCGACGCCAGGTTCGACTCCGTGCCGCCGGTGGTGATGAAACCCGCCCCCTCCGGCTCACCGAGCAGCGACGCCACCATGCGCACCGCCTCGCGATCGAGCGCCACCGTGCCGGGCTGCTGATCGGCCGCCCACTCGGCGAAGTACGTGCTGCGCATCAGCTCGTCGAGCTGGTGCGTGATCGGGTGCGGGACGCCCGAGTAGGAGTTGCCGAAGTCCCGGTCGACGGCGTAGGGGTTGCGGCCGAGCCGCTCGCGGACGCCGCCGATCACCTCGGCCTTCCCGGCTCCCTCCTCCGGGAACGGCGTCACCGGCGCAGTGACGACCGGCGTCCTGCCGGCCGGCTTGTCAAACTCCTCGGTGTTCACGACTTAGCCCGCATCACCATCGAGCCAGTACGGCCGTCCCTGGGCATCCCGCACCGCTCCCCAACCACGACCCTTGCCTTCACTTCCTCTGTCGACCATCATACGCCAAAGTCGGTCTTGTGTTTCCCCGGCAGATATAGATGGACGCTCACTATACCCCCCGTCTATTGGCACGTCAGCTCGTAGCCTCCGCTGCAGATCTTCGCCCCTCTCTTGTCGCCGACCTATGCGCGGGAGGCGGCGACCTCTTGCTCGAGGCATATGCCACTTGGCCTCACGCCGATTACGCTGCTGTCGACATCGACCGCCAATCTGTACAACGTTTACGCCGGCTACGCCCCGGTTGGCACGTTGGCCGCTGCGACCTCACCAACCCGTACTCCCGGGGCAACTCGACGGTGCTGAGACGCGTTCGCCAGCGAGTTTCACTGCTTTTACTGAATCCTCCATTTAGCTGCCGCGGCGGTGCTAAGTCCATTGCCACTACCCAGGCCGGTCCGATACCTTCCAGCACAGCTATGTTCTTCATCGTCACTTCACTTTCTTACCTCCACCCTTCCGGCTCCGCCTTGGCCCTTCTCCCCGCAGGCGTTCTTTATAGCGAAAAAGATCGTGCTGCTTGGGATTACATTCATCGTCACTACAGTGTGTCCGTAGTCGCTACTCCACAACCTCGCACCTTTCCGCGATCGTCAGCAACCACCGCTATTGTACGCTTTTCCCCTTATAAGAAACCCCCGACCCTAAGCTCGCAGATTGCACCGTCAACACTAACAAGGCGACGAATCCATGTTCACTTGACAAGAGGATGTCAACCGCTATTCCGACTACGAAAGCAGTCCGCTGGACCCACACTGGTCCACTCCACTGATCTGCGCGACGCCAAGGTTATCCTCAACGGTCGTCGAGCCACCAGTGCAAAACGCGCTATTGCTGGACCCGCCGTCCTAATCCCTCGCGTCGGTCACCTCACCAAAACCAAGATCGCCATTTATAGTGCGATTACGCCCGTCGCCTTGTCAGATTGCGTCATTGCATTAGCAACCGACTCGCTTTCCGATGCCCACGAATTGAGAAAACGATTGCTATTCGCGTTCTCGACCCTACGCGCGCAATACGTCGGCACTGGAGCTCCCTTCGTTACCGTAGGCAGACTATCGCACGCCCTCGCATCCCTGGATATAAACGTCGATGCTACCTGACACCAATCGACTCCACGCCCAGAGAGCCCCAGACGATTTGGTTCTCTCTAAACTTCAGTTTCTTGCCGACATCCATATCTGGCCCCTTCGCACCCGTCTCAACCCTCAACGATGGCTTGACAATTTCCGCCCTGCCGAACGACCGTATGCCGTAAACATCCTAAACGTCTTCTTGTACTTCTCCGATTCCATAGTCGACGCCATCTTTCGGGCAGCGGTCCACTCCCTGAGTGCCCTTGTGACGTCACAAGCCACGTCCCTCGCCAATGCCAAAGCGCTTTGGCGCCGCTATCTCTCGTCCATAAGAGTAACCTACGTCGAAGGTGAGCAGCCCAATCCCACGGACAGCGGTCGATTGTTCGCGGGGAAGGCAAGACGAGTCTTGAGCATACCGCAGACCCAGATCGCCGATCCGCGTGATGCTCTGAACGAGCTTGTGCAAAGTCCCAAGACGCCTATTGTGTTCGTAGACGACTTCGTCGGCAGTGGGAACCAGATGGTCGCAACTTGGCACCGAAAATACCAACTCGACCCTGGCTACGAAACATCGTTTTCTGAAGTATCACACGCGGACACCCATCTCGTCTACGTACCGCTTGTTGCAACCCGGACTGGCTTAGCCGCCCTCAGCACCAATTGTCCTCAGCTCATGATACGACCAGCATACTTGCTCGACAGCCGTTACCCCGGGTTATTCGCCCCTGCGTGGCGAGAGCTGGCTGAATTGAGGATTCGAGGCG
>JAPPNY010000190.1 GCA_028818385.1 Spirochaetaceae bacterium | reverse complement strand
ACGAACTGGCGGATCACGCCCTTCGCCACGCAGTAGCCGTCCAGCCACGGCTGCTCCGGCACTACCAGGTAATCCTGCGGGTCGCGGTTCAGCCGCTCGGCCCAAGCGTCTCCGGTGATCGCGCACGTCTTGCCGGTGGCGACCTTGATCGCGAACGGGTAACGATGTATCAGGCCACCGAAGCTCAGCCACATCGCCTCGGCTTGATGCATCGGCAGCAACACGCCGCCGCGGCGCTCCCAGGCGTCTGGGAGCCGTTCCGTGTAGTCGTCCACGTGGCGCAGCGGGAACCTCCCGAGGCCGGGAGGCAGCGGGTAGTCCCGTCCGTCGTCCGGAATGCGCAGCGTACGCTGGAACTCGATCTCGCAGGTCGCGTCCGCGTGGACCTCCGGGAACCGTAACGTCAGTCGGTCGGATTCGAGGGTAATCATCTTTCGGGTTTCCTCCGTCCCTGTGATTTGCTCACCAGTCGCCGTCCCGTACTTCGCGCACGACGCGGAGGATGGCGTGGTCCGGTTCCTCGCGAAGCTGGCGGAGCAGGTCTGCGAACAGCCTCGGCCGCCGGCGGATGATCTCCTGCAGATCGCTGGACACCTTGCCGCCGAGCGCCAGCAGCACGTCCGGGTCCTCGCCCAACTCCCGTGCCAGCCGGACCGTCGTCGCCTCCGAGGGCGGCCCCACGTCCCCCCGCTCTATCTTGCTCAGATAGGCCGGTTCGACCCCGATCCGCTGCGCCACCTGACGCAACGAGTACCGGCGGTCGTTCTGCCGCAGGCGTTCGCGGGCCTCCCTGACGGTGACTCCAAAGTGAGTCATGTGTCGTAAACATGACACGTTTTTGGGATGAGAGTCAACCCGGCTCTGAGGCCCTGCGGCGGCGGTCTCGACTGACGCTCGCGTCCGATCGGCGGGGGAGCCCTGACCAGGCCGTGACGGCGGGACCGCACCGCAGCGCGCGTCCTATGCTCCGAGAGACCTTGAGGACCCCCAGGAGGCACCCATGGCAGATGCATCGACCGCGACCGACCACAGGACGCCCGGCTACGAACGCTGGCCCGAGCAGCGGCGCCGGCGGCTGGTGACCGAGGAGTACGAGTACGAGTTTCCGTTCCACTACGCCAACGTCACCGTGAACCGGCGCTTCTACCGGAGAAGCGAGTTCCACGGCGTGGAGATGAACGTGGTCAACTCGCCCAACGGCGTCGAGGGCTATACGCCGATGGCCGCCGACTCCATCGTCGTCTCAGAGACCCATCCGATCGTCCGCATCGCCGTGATCGGCAGCGCCTGCACGCCGCCGGGATACGTCCAGATCGAGTGCGACGTCCTGCCGGAATGGCCGCAGCCCCCCGAGCTGGAGGGCGTGATGCCGGTGCGCATGCGTGCCGCCGACCTCTGGGGCGGCCACCTGCGCGTGGACCAGTGGTACTCCCGCGACGAGCGGCCGGCCGATTTCAAGGGGGTCGCCTACGATCCGCTGCCGGAGGCGACCCGCGAGCGTTACCCGTTCCTGGGCGGCGGCTCACAGAAGGCGCACTACCGGGAGTTCCCGCACACCGGCATGTCGTGCGCGATCTTCGAGACGCCTCCCAGCCGCAGGATCACGGTGATGGGCGGCAGCCAGCCGCCCGGATGGCCGACCGACAACTACCCGGACGACCAGCACTACTCGTTCCGCACCCTGCGCACCACCATCCGCCTGCCGGACGACGACTGACCGGGCCGCCGTCGGGCATACTGCGGGCGCACCGGTTGCAGCATGGCCAAGTCACGACGGACGGCGGAAGCAGGACGCAAGCGACGGCCGCGCGAGGGGCCGCCGCCGCTGCACGGCTGGATCTCGACCGACGAGGACGAGATCCAGCGTCGTCAGTGGCGCGGCCGCACCGAGATCGACGAAGTGCACCCGGTGGGCGAGTACGGCCATCCGTTCTGCGACTATCGCGTCAGGTCGTCGAGCGGCAGCAGCTACGTGGTCGAGATCCGCTCGCTCCGCGAGCGCATCAACTCGTGCGAGTGCCGGGATTTCCGCGTCAACCAACTGGGAAGCTGCAAGCACGTCGAAGGGGTCGTCCACCGTCTGACCGCGGGGCGGAGGCCGCATGCGCGCCGCGGCACGGCCAGCGGCCGTATCGAGATCTTTCTGGACGAGCGCGGCGGACGCGCCCTTCGCATGGACACGCCGCCACCGATCAGGCACTCCAGAGCTGCCTTCGTCCAGGATGCCGAACGGCTCTACGCCAACCTGCGCCGGGGCTCGCAGCGGGCGCTCCAGGACCTCGAAGAGCTGGCCGGCTCCAACCAGGACTGCCTGCGCGTCTCGCGCCGGCTGCAGAGCTGGGTTGCCGCGCGGCGGGCGGGCCGGCGCCGGCAGCGCGAGCATGACCGCCTCAAGGCGACTCTGACCGACGGCATTTCGGACTCGACCCTGCTCAAGCAGCCGTTGCTGCCGTATCAGGTCTACGGCGTGCTTCACTTGGCGTTTCGGGAACGCGCTCTGCTCGCCGACGACATGGGCCTCGGCAAAACCGTGCAGGCAATCGCGGCGTGCGCCCTGTTGCACAAGCTGCGTGGCATCGAGCGTGTGCTGGTGGTCTCGCCCGCGTCACTCAAAGCGGAGTGGGAAGAACAGATCGCCCGCTTCTCCGAGTTGTCCGCATGCGTGGTGTTCGGCGATCTCCTCGCGCGGCGCGCGGCGTACCGCAGTCGAACCTTCTTCACGCTCTGCAATTACGAGCAGATTCGGGCTGATGGCGACGAGATCCTAGACCTCCTGCAGCCGGACATCGTCATCCTGGACGAGGCGCAACGCATCAAGAACTGGCAGACCAAGACCGCGAACGCGGTCAAGCGGCTACACAGTCGTTACGCATTCGTCCTCACCGGTACCCCGCTGGAGAATCGGATCGACGAGATCTACTCCATCGTCGAGTTTCTCGATCCCGAGTTGCTCGGTCCGCTGTTCCGCTTCAACCGGGAGTACTACGAGCTGGACGCCAAGGGCCACCCGGTCGGTTACCGGAATCTCGAGCAGCTCGCCGATCGGATCGCTCCGGTGATGCTGCGGCGGCGCAAGGAAGAGGTGGAAAGCCAGCTCCCCAGCCGGATGACGAAGACCTTCTTCGTTCCCATGACTGACACGCAACAGGCCGTGTACGACGATTACGAGTTCGGAGTGAAGCGACTGGCGGCAATAGCAAGCCGCCGGCCGCTCACCAAGGAAGAGTTCGAGCGGCTGCAGAAGTTCCTGGCCTGCATGCGCATGGTGTGCGACACACCGACCATCCTCGACGGCCAACGCCACGAGTGCCCGAAGCTGGATGAGATCGAGCGCCTGCTGCCCGAGTTGTTGAGCGATCCGCAGCGCAAGATCCTGATCTTCTCGGAGTGGGTTCGGATGCTGGAGCTGGTGCGCGAGTGCGCGGTTGCCGCCAGCGTCGATTTCGCGTGGCACACCGGCTCCGTCCCGCAGATCCGGCGCCGCGCCGAGATCCGTCGCTTTCGCGAAGATCCCGAGTGCCGCCTGTTCCTTTCCTCGGAATCGGGCGGTGTCGGCCTCAATCTGCAAGCGGCCGACACGGTGATCAACATGGATCAGCCCTGGAATCCGGCCCGGTTGGAACAACGCGTCGCGCGCGCCTGGCGCAAGCATCAGACCCGGCCGGTCACGGTCATCAACCTGGTGAGCGAGCGGACCATCGAGCATCGCATGCTCGCCCTGCAGGACGCCAAGCGGGCGCTCGCGGACGGAGTGCTCGACCGGCGCGGGAATCTCGCCGAGATCCGCATGCCCACGAGTCGCGCGGCGTTCATGGAGCGCTTGCAGGCGGTGCTCGGTACGGCCGGCGACGATGAGCCGGTCCCCGCCGCCGACGTTGCTCCGAGTAGCGCGGTCGATCGGTTGCGCGACGATCTGCTGACCCACCACGGCGCCGCGCTGCAGCGGATCCTGGTCCGTGAGGGTGAGGATGGCGAGGCGATGCTGGTGGTGCTCGCCGTCCCGCCCGCCCGCGCCGCGGAAGAGGAGAGCCGCATCGCGCGGGCGGCCGGGATGCCGGTGAACGTGATCGATGCCACAACCCATGAGTCGATGCTTCGCCTGGCGCGCAACGGAATCATCGCCATGCCGGTGGAGGGGATGCGGGAGATTCATCCCGCCGCCGGCGAGGAACGGGAGCGCGCCGCGGCGTACGCGGCTCGGGCACGCACCCTCGTGGACCGTGCACACCACAAGCTCAAGGCCGCCTCGTTGCTCGAAGGAGGCGGCTTCGCGGAGGAGGCGCAGGCGCCGGCCCTGGAGGCCGCGCGCCTTGCGGTCGGCGCTCTGGCCGCTGCGCGCGGCGAGCCGGAGCCGGACGACGCCGAAGCGGCGGCAGCGTTCCTGCTGCGTGACGGCCCGGAGGGGGCGCCGGACGGGCTGCCGCACGAGGCGATACGCATCCTGTCCGGCGGCCCGCCGTCAGCCGAGTCCGTGAAGAGGATCGACGAGTTCCTGTCCGACGTCTCGGACCGGCTGAAAGCGGGGCGTCAAGCGGCCGGGGCATCCTCGACTACAAAGGAATAGAGGCTGCAGTCGCGCGAGAAGAAGCGCAGCTTGGCGCCGCGGGCCAGCACGTCCCGGGGCAACCCGGTGCGTTGCTTCCAGCGTACGGCGTGGCGCGTCGCGTCGCCGTGGAAGGGCCGGCACGCCGCGCGCTCGTAGCCGGGCACGACGCGGTCGGCGGCGTCGGCGAGCTCGACCTCCAGGTAGCCCTTGGGGCCGCAACCGGCGTTGACGACCAGCTCCGACCCGGGACTGGTGAACGGGCGGGTCACGAACAGCGCCGGCCGCACGGTGGAGTCGAGCGAGCAGAACCCGTCAGGCCGGAGCGTTGCCAGCCCCAGCGCCGTCTTGGTAACGCCGGGCTCGTCCGGCATGTCCAGCCCCTCGCGTTCGCCGAACAGGTACCAGTCGTGGTGGCACGCGGCGCCGCCGTAGTAGATGCGGATCGCGTCGTCGCCCTGGATCACCGAGGCCCCCACCTCGACCATGTACGGGTCCCAGGAGCCGGGGCTCAGGCCCAGGAAGGTGCGCCCGCGCTCCACGCGCGTCCAGTCGTAGGCGTTGCGGCTGTACAGGAGTTGCACGTCCACCGTGTTGTCCACGGCGTGGAAGACGTTGAGGAAGCCGACGTAATACTCGCCGGCGCGGATCACCGGCAGGGAGTAGAACGCCTCGTCCAGATTGTCCTGGCGGTCGTCCGGCACCAGCAGCTCGCGCAGGGTCGGCCACTCGTCGAGCCGGTTGCTGTTGGTCACGAACACGCGGCGCTTGTTCATCAGCAGCGGGTTGTCCGGGTAGTAGGGCGAGTTCCAGCTTCCCGCCAGGTGCACGGGCTGGTCGCGGAAGCTCAGCCGGTCGCCCATCGCCGTCTCGCGCACCGTGAGCAGGTATTGGCCGGTCTCGACGTCGGGCAGGACCATCATCTCGTCGCCCAGGCGCCGCTCGCGGATGCGCCCGACCGTGATCGGCTCCTCGCCGCCTGCCCAGGAGCGGCCGTCCGCGGAGTGGGCGACACGGATCTGCGACTCGGTGACGCTGAGCTGCTCGGAGAGCTGGCGCCAGTAGAGGGACTTGAAGCGCCTGGCCGGGTCCTGCTCCAGCACGTCGCGAAAGAAGCAGGCCACGTACACCTGGCCATGATGGCCGCCGCCCAGGCAGATGTTGGTCTTGCGGCCGTCGACCTCCAGGTAGTCCAGCTCGGGCTTGCGCCACTCGATGCCGTCCTCGGACTCGGCGTACAGCCAGCGGTTGTCCGTGGTCTCGAACTGGAAGCCGGAGACCATGAAGGCCTCCGACAGCGACTTCCGGGAGCCCTGCGCCGCCGGCTTCGCCCGGGGCGTGTTGGCCATGAAGGTCCGGTAGTCCCACGCGTAGTCGCAGTACCAGCACTTGTAGAGCTTCTCGTCCGGGTCGTGGGCGACGCACATGGTGCCGGTGCGGATGTAGGGGTCCTGCTCCCACGGGCGGTCCTTGCGGATCAGCGGATTGCGCTCGTGCTTCACCGGCAGGTGCATGCGCCGGGTCATGGTCTGCACCATCTCGATGATGTGGTTGTCGAAGAAAAGCTGCCGGCGCGTGCCGATGTCGATGTTCATGGGCGCATCTCCCGGACGGCGGTGGAATCCGCGCATGGTAGCGTAGCGCCTCCCTGATGACGTGGCGGCAAGGGGAGGAGATCCTCCTCCTCGATGTACTTACACTGGACAGCGTGCCGTACTTCGCGCTGCGCGCATGGCCTCCCGGCCGGCAGATCCTCCACCGCGACGTCGGGGCCGGCAAGGTCGTGTTCGCCCGCTCCGTGACGGTCGTCCATGACCGGGATGACGAGGTGGCGCTGTATCAGGCCTGCGGCGGGCCCGTCATGGTCGTGGACACTGCGTGGGCTTCGGACGTGTTGAATCGTGAGGGGCTGAATCGTCTCGTGGATGCCGACTGGCCGTACATCTCGAAGACCTGGGTCGATACCAACGTCCTGATGCTCACGGTGCCCGGGGCGTGGCACAGCATCTGGCTGATGTGGGAGGCGCAGACCTGGGAGTTCCGATGCTGGTACGTGAACCTGCACCCGGGTTATTCGCGCTCCAGCCCGAAAGTTGGCTGAATTGAGGATTCGAGAC
>JAPPNY010000213.1 GCA_028818385.1 Spirochaetaceae bacterium | reverse complement strand
CGGCGACGTGCTGATAGCGCACGGCCGGCCAGTCCACGGCGTAGGGATCTTTGGAGAGACCGCCGGTGAGCACGAGGGTGGCGCGGCGCAGCGCGTTGTGCAGCCCGCGGCGGCCGGCGGCGGATGGTTTTCCGGCCAGGTAGACGCCGGCCGGGTTGCGATCGCGCGGCAACGGATCCGTGCGGACGGGCACCAGCTCGCGCTCAGCCACTGCCGGCGGCCCTGGCGGCTCGACCGGGAGCGGCGGCGCCGGCGGCTGGTACACCACCAGGGCGCGCTCGCCAGCGGCGGGCGGCGTCTCGTCGGCTGGGGCGGCGACCGGTGCTTGGGCTCGGTCACCTTCGGCATCGTTGGTGCTCATGGGGCATCCTCCCTTGTGTAGCTTTCTCGGCGCGCCTCGAAAAGGGGCGCCGGGGTAGGGTGAGCGGGCAGGGCTCGAACCTGCCGGCACGTCGGGGGACGTGCCTTCCTCCGTCCAGGACCGTTCACCGGGGAAACGAAAACCGTGCACCGCGGCTCAACGCATCGCGCGGTCATAGCGGCGGCGGTCGATGCGGCAGCGCTGCACGCGGCGCCACCCGTAGCCGTAGGTGCGGTGCCAGCGCCAGCGCGCGAAGCAGCCGGTGCCGATGATCGGCGGCGTCGGCGCGGCGACCCTGGCCAAGCGCTCGCGCAGCACCGCCTGCCAGCCGTTGAACTCGCGGGCGAAGCGCAGCCGCGTCACGTCGTAGGCCAGCAGCCACATCAGCCCGGCGGCGTAGGCGGCCGTGGCCGCCACCAGCAGCGCCGGGTGCGCCGACCAGATCAGATCAATCAGCACGGGGCGACCTCCTTCTCGCCGCGGCCAGGACCCGGAGCGGGTCATGGCCATGGCCTATCGCCTTCCGGCCGGGTGAGCAGCCGCACCACCAAGCGCACGGCCGCCCACACCAGGAGAGCGGCCGCCATGCAGGCAGCCGCTCCCAAGAAAACCTCCGCCACCGGCCCTACTTGGCGTCCGGCGGCGGTGATAGAGTGTCCCAGCCGGCGCGCTGCATCTCCGGCGCCCGTTCCCACACCACCGGCGTATGCTTGTCGACGGCGGGGACGGCCGCGCTGAAGAATGCGTCGAGGTCGACGTCGTTGAACGGCGGCGCCACGGCCTCGGCCGCGGTCAGCGCGAGGTCCAGGTCTTCGAGAGACGGTGCCGGCGTCACCAGCTCGGCCGCGTAGTAGCCGTAGAGGGTGTCGAACAGCAGGCCGTCCGGACCTGCGATGTTGCTGACGGTGACGAAAGCGACGTCGGCCGGAGCCGCGTACAGCGCCGTTCCAGGACTCCCAATCCCTGGCGCTGTCGCGGCCGAGTCGGCCGGCGCGATCTCGGTGCCGGTGCAACCGATGAGAATCAGCCCACACAGGGCGATCACAGTAAGAAAACCCACGTTCATGCGTGGTTCCTCCTGCGCCGCAAGTTGCGGCGACGGGCGCGCGGAGGAATCGAACCTCCCGGCGGCGGCCACCAAGGGCGGCGCCCGAGCGCACGGCAGGCGTCCCCGTGATCGGAGAGGCGCCTGCCGGCGCGGAAATGGGTCGTGGTCGAATCTCGGATCGGGTCGTGACCGAATTTCGCGGCCGGGGTCAGCCGCTGCCGTTGCCGCCGTGGTCTCCCAGGAACTCGACAACCTCGCCCCAGCGGTCCTCGACCTCGCGCAGGCGGCGCCGTTCCGCGGCCTCGCGCTCGCGCAGCCGCTGCCACGCATCCTCGTCGCGGTACTCCAGCACCGCCTCGCGGATCAGGTCCTGCAGCACGTTCGGGTTGAGCGCGTCCAGCTCCCAGGACTCGGCGCCGTAGCGCAGCAGGTAGCCCTCGTAGCGGGAGTCGGAGACCTTCGCCGGGTTCGGCGGCGGCCCGTAGGCTTCCACCTGGTCGTAGTTGAGGGCCAGCCGGCGCACCGTCACGTCCTCGCGCGCGAACAGCGCCAGCCGCACGTCGTTGTCGCGGGTCATGTCGATCCCCGAGGGGTCGTGGTCGCCCAGGTGCAGGACGACAACCTCCTGGCCGCTGGCCGCGTACTCCGCGAAGCGCTTGCCGGCCGCCCACTGCTCGGATTGGCTCACGTAGCCGCGGCAGGCGAAGAAATCCACGTCCAGGCTGCGGCAGATCCGCTCCACCACGCCGACCAGTGCTTCCTTCTCGATCCAGACCTCCACCCGGAAGTCTTGCTCGGCCCACTTGTCGATCCGGTAGCTGGAAGCCGCGGCGGCGATGATTGCCTCGGGGTCCTGCCAGTGCGGATTCGCGGTCAACTCGCGCGTGCGGTCCTCGATGGCGTCCCAGTCCACGTGGCCGGCCAGCCGCGCCTCGCTGATGATGTTTCCCAGGCGCTTGTAAGACCTCTCGGTGTTCGGGATCAGGTCGCGGGCGACGAACTGGTAGTAGAGCTGGCGCAGGGTCAGCTTGAAACCCTGCGCCGCGTACTCGCCGATGATGGCGTTGGCCTGCGCGATGACCGCCAGCGACGACCGTGCGAAGCGCTTATGGATGAACTGCTCCCGGCTCACTCGGCCGCCTCCCGTTCCTCCTGCGGCGGCAGGAAGGTGAAGCGGCAGACCTCGTCGAACGTATGGGTCAGTTCGCACCTGCCTTGAAATGAGTTGCCGGCGTCGCGGGCGCGGCCGTAGGCGTCAAGTACTTCGCCGATCAGGCGCCGCTCGCGGTTGGTGTACTCGATCCCCTGCTCGGTGGCGGCCTCCAGGCCCTCCAGCAGCGCATAGCTGAGGTGCGCCGCGGCCGTGATGGTCACTTCGCAGTCGTAGGGAAGCTGGTCGGCTACGTCCTGCTTGGCGCGGCGCGCCGCCGCGGCCTCCATGCCGTCGGCGTAGCGCCACGCGGCCTCGATCTCGCCCTCGATGTCGAGGTTGGTGCGAGCGGCAAGCAGCCCGGCCAGGGCGCTCGCCGCGTAGGATTCGTGTCTGGTCATTTTCAAAGGTTCTCCCTGTGGTTCGTTTCACTGACAGGCCGGACGTGAGAGGCGCTCAGACGCGCCGGCACTCCCGGATGTTGTATAGGCACCACTTTGCCCCTGCGGGCGCACCCTGGCGCAGCCGTGCTGCGGCAGGCGGATGATTTTGGTGGCATGGCACACCGCGGTGCGCTGGACGCGCTGCGCGGCGCGGCGGGCGCCCCAGCGGGTCCACCAGGTGCGGCCGATGCGCTGCCAGCGGCCGACCGCGTACCACGCGACCACGTAGCGCCGCATTACCAGCTCTCCACGACGCGAAACACGCCCGCGCCGCTCTGGCGGCCGGCGCAGATCGCGTGATGCAGCGCGCCATCGGAGGCCAGCGCCTGGATCGGATAGCCCGGCGCTTTTTTCAGATCCGCCAAGCTCGGGTGGCGCTGCACGTACTGCGATGGAAAGCTCGCGGTATCCAGGTCGCCGGCGTGGTAGACGAAGCGCCACAGCACTGCCGCGCCCTGCGCGGTGCGCCACACGTCCGCCGGCGCGGCGGCCGACTGGCACTCAGCAGGCATCGTCATGCACCGCCATCAGGCACTCGGCGCAGGTGATGCGCCCCCGCTTGATCTCGTGGTGACTCATGGTCACCACCTCGACGGCGCCGCAGCGCGCCGTGCCGTCCGGCTGCGCGGAGTCCTGCAGGTGTGTTTTCAGTTCCGCCAACGCAGCGGCGTCCCAGGCCTCGACGACCTCGAACGGGCAGTCACGCACGTGGCCGTTGCCGGCATCCTCGTCGACCAGCGCCGCGCGCAGGTCCTCGACTGCGGTCCGCAGGGTGCTACTCATCGGAGAGTCCCCACAGGTCGCGCTCCCATTGCTCGGTGGGCATGTTTCTCGCCGCCATGGGCGCGGTCTCGACCATGACGCGCTCGCGGGCGGCGCGCAGCGCGCCCGTGTCGGTCAACAGCTCGCGCGCTACCTGCTTGTTCTCACGGCGCTCGGCGCGCCGCCGTTGCGAACCCCGAAGGTTCTGCATTACGGTTCCTCCAACCCGCGGCACTGCTTGAGATGCGTGCACCGCTGGGTTAACGGGGCGACCGAGTGACAGGCTCCGGCCGCCCCGCCTCTCACCTATACGGGTGGAGGGTCCGATTCCAGTTCAGCGCGCGGCAGCGGCAGACTCGACCAGCTCCTGCTGCCGCGTGCTCTCTTGCCGGCGCGGCTGGAACTCGACCTGCTCGGCGATGACGACGACCTTCGAGCGCGCGTTGCCGGCGTCGTCTTCCCATCGCTCCTGCTTCAGGCGACCCACCACGCGCACACCGCGCCCCTTCGCCAAGTGCTCGTGGCAGACGGTCGCCAGCTTTCCCCAGGTGGTGGTCTCGAAGAACGAGACTTCCTCGGTGCGCTCGCCGTGGCGTTCCGGGTCCTTGTAGGAGCGGTTCGACGCCAGCACCAGCGTGCATACCGGGGTGCCTTTCGGCGTGTAGCGCAGCTCGGGCTCGCGGGCGAGGTTGCCCTCGATCAGAACGGAGTTGAGGTTGTTCATTACTGAAAACCCTCCTGTAGGCCATGGCTCATTCAGGCGCCGGGCGGCCACCCCCGGCACGACAAGCGGGCCAAAGCGTTTGCGCCTGGCCCGCGTTTCGCCTCTCCAGGGAGGGAGTCGGGATTCGGTCGGTCGGTCGGGTGAAGTGCAACCTATGCCGCGGCCCGGTGCAGGTAGCGGTCGGTGCGGTACTCGCGGTAGGTGCGCGTGCCCCGGCGGATGCGGATCAGCTCCCGCAGGTGGGCGCGGATCTCGGTTTCCAGCCGAAAGCGGGCCATGACCCACTCCGCGGCAGCGGCGCGCCAGTGCTCGGCGCCGGTGGCGCGGTAGGCGCGGCGCGCGCTGCGCTCGCAGCCCCGGTAGTAGGCCACGGTCTGGCGATCAGCCTTGAGAGTACGCTCGATCAGCGTCTCCAGGCTCGCCAGCGTGCCGTAGGCGGCGACGCCACGGGCGCAGCCGCGCTCGACTCGGCTGCCGTCCGCCAGGGTCCACACCGTGCTGTACGGCCGCTCTTCCTCGTTCACGGCGACGATGCGCAGCCGCGCCACGCGCCCTCGGTCGTCCAGGTCGCTCCTGATGAAGCGCTGTGCCTGAGTCATGCTCCCATGCTCCTGTTGCCCCCGGCGCCGTTGATCGCGCCTGCGGGAATAGGGCGGGGCGAGAATCTAACTCGCCCCAGGGGCATGCCTCAGCAGCCCCGCCCTGCGCCCTCTCGTTGCGCTGCCGCAGCGGCATAGCCCGCCAGAAAGTCCTCGATCTGGCCCGGCCTGCCGCTGAACAGCCGCTCATCGTCGCGGTACACGTGCCGTGCCGCGCTCCCCTTGCCTTGCAGCAGCACACGCAGGCCGAGCGGTACGGCCTGCGCGTTCAGCGTCTTGTCGATCACTCTTCCGGCTGCCCCTCCAGGCACCAGATCGCGTGGCCCAGGTTCTCGGTGTCGGCGCCCCGTTCCTCCAGGATCGAGCGCGCCGCGCGCAGCAGCTCCAGGTCGGTCAGGCGCGGGTCAAGCTCCGCGTGCTTTACCGGCTCGCTCTTGCCGACGTCGTAGCCGTCCACGAACGCGCGCGCGCCCTGTGGCTCGCCGTGGTACAGGCGGTCATCGCCCTGGTAGACGGCAAGAGCCCGTATCCCGTTGGGATAGGGCTCAACCGTGATCCGCAGGCCGTGCAGCTTCAGCAGCTCGACCTCCGGCAGCTTGTCTCTGTCGGACGTGTGCCGCTTCATGGGTGCGTGACCTCCACAAAGCGGCTGCCAACCTCAGGCACTTCGCCGCGGTAGGCCCAAGCCTCGGCAGCGTCGAACGCGAAGATGTAGCTCATGGTCCACGCCGTGTGCCGCACCTTCATGTAACCGTCGCTCAGCTCCCGGCAGCGCAGCCGGTAGCAGCGTCCGCCCACGAACTCGATCCGATGGATCATGCCGTCGCGCCCGTGCTGGCCAGGGACTGCCTCAGGCTCACTGACCTCGGTCAGGTCGCCGGTGTTGAGCGGCTGCTCCTTCTTGGGCGGCTTATCCTGTTGGCGGACGATGTTGTGCAGGGTCGTGATGGTGTCGCTCACGCTGCACCCGCCTCGGCGCACAGCGCGCACTCAACCGCGTAGATCCCCGGCGATGGCCCGAGCGGTATCCAACCCGACCCGCCACAACAGGCGCACTCCCGCAGCCTGTCCTGCAACCTGCGCAGCCGCAGGTCCGCGTCCTTGTCCCACTGCGGCAGCCCGGCAGCCTCACGGCCTGCCGGGAACCATCGCACCTTGCGCCCTTTGCCACGGACGAGCATCGTCCCGGCGGTGTTGGAGCGGTCCGCCGGCAGGAACACTGCCCACTCGCCACCGTGCGCGGCGCGCCTGGCGGCTGCCACGGCGGTGTCAATCCCGCCTTGACAGTCTGCCACTCGCGGGTAGATGACCCCGCGCGTGGCAATCACGTAGTGCCTCATGAGACCGCTACCGCTCGGTCGACCAACACGATGGCGCCGCTCGGCGTCACCTCAGCGACCGTCTCGCGTACCTCGAACAGCCCGATCTCCTGAAGCTCAAGCGCCGCGCGCTTCCACACGTCGACCTTAGCAGCAGCATCGCCATCCTCGCTCAGCGCCGGCAGTTCCTCCGCCATCGCTGCGCCCCATCCGCGCGTCTCCACGATCTGCAGGGCGGTCCCTGCCGCGATCGGCGCGCTGCCATCATCGCCGCGCAGGCAGAAGCTGCTCAGCTCCCGCGCCGCCGTGACGACGCTGCCGG
>JAPPNY010000222.1 GCA_028818385.1 Spirochaetaceae bacterium | reverse complement strand
AAATCGGCGGACGCGCCTACTTTTTCTCCACTCCTGCGCGAATATGCCGGGATCACGGGATTCCCGATTACGGCGATGCGGACGTGCAGGAGCGGCTGGCGGCGATGACCGGCGAGCTCTTGGGCTACGGCATCGACGGCCTCTACCTGTCGACCCGCTCGCATAGCTGGTACGCCTGCTTCGACACCCCCGGCTGGGACGAGCACCTGGAGCCGTTCGGCTTCACGGACCGCGTGGTCGCCGCCTACCGCGAGCGGCACGGCGTGAACATCCGCTACGAACCGTACGACACCGAGGAGTTCTACCGGATCAAGGGCGAGCACTTCTCGGAAGTGATCGCCCGCACCGGCGGCCAGATGCACGGCGCCGGCAAGCCGTTCGTCGTGGGCTTGTCGCCGGACCGCTACGAGCTGTGCGTGGCGTTCGGCGACGGCCGGATGGCCGGAGGCCCGCACCTGCTGCTGTACAAGGACTGGGAGCGGTGGGCGGCCGACGGGGCGGTGGACGGCATCTGCTCCGAGCGCGCCTGCCCGCACGAGGTGATCCTGGACGCGCCGCCCCTGGAGCTGTTCCGCCGCACCCTGCCGGACGGGTTCCCGCTGTTCCTGTGGCTGGACAACGCCCGCTTCATCAACCGCGACTACGGGCCGTTCCACCTGGGCAACTGGGACCGCTACTCGGTGGACGAGGTGGTCGGCATGGTGGACGCCGCCCGGCAGGCGGGCGCTCGCGGGGCGTTCCTGCACTCGCTGTACCACTACACCTCGCTCGACTCGGGCGGCGAGCCGATCGGCGGGCCGGCCGATGAGCCGGGGGGCTACGGTGTGCTGCCGCGGCGCGAGTACCTGGACGCGTTGCGCCGCTGGTCGTCCGCCGATGCCTGATCGGGTAGGGGAGCCTGGTCCGCGAGGCGCGCCGCGCCTCATGTTCTACAACGACGGCCGCCATCCGCTGATCTACCAGCTCGAGCCGCCGATCCGGACGGACGAGCTCGAGATCGCGGTCGACGAGCTGGCGGGCACACCGGTCGACGCGCTGATGTTCTGCCTGGGCGACGGCCGCACGGTGCTGCACGATACCGAGGTCGGCGAGCTCTGGGGCCACAACGTGGAGAGCTGGCAGCACATGATATTCCACCGCGCGCACCGCAACGCCAAGGGGCTGATCGACGCCGGGCACGACCCGCTGCGAGTGGTCTGCGACCGCGCGCATGCCAAGGGCATGCGCTTCTACCCGACGCTGCTGGTGCAGAACGGCCGTGCGGGCGGCGGCGACGACGTGCGCTGCTCGGAGTTCCGGTTCGCCAACGCCCATCTCGAGATCGGGGCGGACGGCGCGCTGCCGCCCGAGCATCCCGGCGCGCGCTGCCTGGACTTCGCCCATGCCGAGGTGCGCGACGAGCGCTTCGCGCTGATCGAGGAGACCCTCGGCCGCTACCCCGTGGACGGGTTCGAGCTGCAGCTCGCCTACCGCCACTGGTACTTCCGTCCGGACGCCGTCGACGCCGGCCGGCGGATCATGACCGGGTGGATCGAGCGGGTGCACGCGGCGGTCAAGGCGGGCGGCGCCGAGCGGGAGCTGGTCGTGCGCGTCCCGGCCAGCATCGAGGGGTGCCGCGCCTCCGGCCTCGACGTCGCGGAGTGGCTGCGCCTCGGCCTGGTCGACGTGGTCGTGGCCGAGGCCTTCGGGAGCCCGGAGATCCTCGACTCGACCGTGGACCTGCGCCCGCTGGTGGCCGCCGCGCGGGGCACGCCGGGCAGGGTGCATGCCGCCCTGCTCCGCCTGGTCGACTCGGACCGCGTGGCCTCGGCGCCGATCGAGATGGTACGGGCGGCCGCCGCCAACTACTGGGACCAGGGCGTGGACGGCCTCTACCTGGCCTACTGGCACGCGGCCTGGCCGTACAGCGCCGACTTCTACGAGATGCTGCGCGAGCTGCCGCACCCCGACGTGATGGCCGCCAAGGACAAGGTCTACTTCGTTCCCACGGCCACCGGTCGCTTCCCCGACCCGGAGACGGAGCCCGGCGTGGAGCGGCAGCTCCCGGCGCCGCTCGCGGCCGGCCAGCCGGCCGGAGCGACGTTCCTGGTGTGCGACGACCTGCCCCTGCAGGACGCGGCCGGCAGGCTCCACCAGGTCCTGCTGCGCGTACGGGTGACGGGCGTCAGCGAGCGCGACCGGCTGACCATCCGCCTCAACGGCGCGGTGCTGCCGGCGAGTGGCGGGCGCCTGATCAACCTGACGGCCAACATAAGCTGGACGCGCCACCGGGTGGCCGGCTACTGGTTCCTGTTTCCGCTGACCGCCGATTGCTGGCCGCGCCGCGGCCGCAACACCCTGGAGGTCACCCTCGACGAAGCGGATCCCGAGCTCGCCACACCTCGCGCCCTGCACGACGTCGAGCTCAAGGTCGACTACCTGATCGGCAAAAGCTTCACCCGCGATCGCGACCCCTACCTGGGCCCGTTCACGTAGGACGATTCAGGTCGATGTACGCTCTTGAGTAGTTACTCAAGAGCGTAATCAGGGCTCCTCGGTGCCGAGGTGTTTGCGCAGCTCGCGGAGGTACCACTCCCGGCCCCGGAGCGGTTTCTTGTGATGCAGGCGCGTCGGCTTGGGGAGCAGCCGCAGGCTGCGGTCGGCCAGCGGCAGCCGCACCGGCGCATGTCCCTGCCGGTGCGATTCGCGGATGGCGATCGCCATCTCCAGCACCGCGCGGCCGTTGATGCCGTCGCTCAGAGGGGCGTCGCCCGCGTCGAGCGCGGTCACGAGCTCCTGCACGGTCGCCGCCTGCCGGTTGGCCGGAATCCCCCAGCCGTCGTGGCTGCCCTTGTCCCAGTTGCGGATCGACCCTTCAGGGAACACGCCGTCGACCGGCTGCAGCCGCTGCCAGGAGTCGCGCTCGGCTGCCGGTGCGCCGGGATCCTCGTCCGGGCGGCGCCACATTCGCACCACGTTGTCGCTGACGCGGATCACCCCGCGGCTGCCGGCCGCCTCGATGCCCATGCCGCGGGCGTCGGCGCTGCGGTGCAGGATCGCCTCCGTACCGGTGACGAAGCGGAAGTAGCCGGCGCCTCCCTGGTCGTGGTCGCTCTCCGCATCGTTCGCCATCCAGCCGATCGCCCAGGCGACGTCGGCGTCGCCGGCGAACAGCCTTACCAGGCTCAGCACTTGGCAGCCGCCGCCTGACAGCTCGGTGCCGCTCCCGCCGGTGGCGGTGATCGAGCTCACCTCGCCGATCTCGCCCGCTTCGATGAGCGCCATTGCGGTGCCGTACTCCGGCAGGTTGCGGTCCAGGTCGCCCACCGCCAACGCGACTCCGTTCGCCCGGCACGCCTCCACCATGCGGTCGGCGTCCGCCAAGGTGGCCGCCATCGGCTTCTCGCACTGCACCGCCCGGACGCCGGCCTGGGCGCAGGCCACCACGACGTCGGGGTTGGGAGCCACCGGCAGGATCGCCGCGGCGACGTCGATCCGCTCGCGCGCGAGCATCTCGCGATAGTCGGCGTAACCCGGCACCCCGAAGCGGTCGCAGAACATGCCCAGCGTCTCCGCGTCGGGATCGGCCGCCGCGACCACCTCGGTCTGCGGATGGAAGCGGTACGCAACCGCGTACTCCACCCCCTTGTGGCCGGGGCCGATGATGCCGATGCGATAGCTGGCCACCGGCAGACTCTAACCTCAGCAGGCCAGTCCGTACAGCCGGGCGTCGCCCCGAAGGCGCACCCGGCTCAGCAGTCCCCGGCCTACCTGCGGCTGGCGCCGGGCGGTGCCGATGATCGCCGACAGGTCGGTCCGTCCGTCCCAGCTCACGAGCAGATCCAGTCCGTCGCCGCGGATCGGGTCGCAGTCGGCGAAGGTGAAGCCCGGCACCGCGTCCCCGCTCTGGCAGTCCGCCAGCTCGACGGCGATCGCGCCGCGGCCGGCATCGGCGTTGATCCGCAGCTCCGGGCGGGCGAAGGCGATCAGGGAGGTGGTCAGCGTGCCCTCCGCTCCGCCGGCGGGAGCCAGCGCCAGCCAGCGGTCACGCCGGAGCTTCACCAGCCCGAACGCCGACCGCGTCACGCGCGTGCCGTCGGTGGTGGGCTCGCCCCAGATGTGGCCGGCGTTCTTGCCGTAGTAGAAGAGGAACACGTCGTCGCCGACGACCTGCGGATTGAAGGGGATGATGCAGCCGTCGTCCCAGGCGACGGGCTGCCGCGGGCGGATGAACGGCTCGCGGTCAACCCTGGTCCAGCGCCGCGCGTCGCGGGAGTAGACGAGTTGCGGCACCACCGACATGACGCCGCGGTCCTCCCGCACCACGGCCGAGGCGCCGAGCAGTCCCACGAAGGCGCCGTCGGATGCGGCGACCGTGGAGAGCTGGTCGAACTGCGTCCCCGGCGGATCGTCCCGGTCCGGGGCCAGGACGCACTCGGGAAAGGTCCAGTCGTCGAAGTCGGCCGAGAAGCTGACGCCGATGACCCGGTGCTTGGGCATGATGCGCGGCCGCTGCCAGAGCACCCAGCGCCGGGTCGCCGGATCCCAGCCGTGCAGGATCGTGTTGTCCGTGATCAGCGCGCCGGATCCGGCCCAGCCCGGCCGCTGGCGCCACGTCAGCCCGTCGGCCGAACAGGCGACGTACACGCCGCATGCCAAGTGCCGGCCGTGGGTGCGGTACCACTCGTCTTCCCCCTCCGGGCCGGTCCAGGTCAGCTCCCCGGGCCGCAGCGGATGGCGGTCCAGGCCGATCGCCTTGTAGCGCCGAGCCGGGTCGGGATCGCTCGGATCCTTGGCGACGCTCCACAGCACGGCGGCCGACTCGCCGACGCTGTCCAGGCGCAGCAGGTTGTTGGCGGTCGAGCCGGCGAACTCGGTGAGGCCCAGATTCGGCCGTTCCCAGGACAGGCCGTCCCGGCTCTCCGCATAGGCCCAGCGCCGTTTCGCCCCGACCGGCGCGTCGGGCAACGCCGGGTCGTAGGCGGGATACCAGCACTTGAAGCGTGACTCCTCCGCGTCCCAGAGGATGCAGTTGCGGCCGATGAGCCCGAGACCCTCCCACGGCGCCTCCGGTTCCAGCACCGGACCGTCGGCCACGTGCTCGACGCTGCCCGTCACGCGGTGCAGACCGTCCATCCGGGCGACGTGCAAGTCGTCCAGGAACAGATAGGTGCGCGGCGGATAGGCACCCGTGTCGTGAGGTGATGGGACAGGCGGGGAGGATGCGCTCATCGGCAGCGCACACACGGTACCATGCCGAGATCCCCGCCCCAGTCCGAGGGTGTCTGCGTGGCCAACGCTGGGATCGGTCGTCCATGAGAATCCCGGTGCACGCCGCGGCCGTCCTCCGGCTATGATGATCGGAGGAGGGCTGCACATGGCACAGGGTGACGTTCTTCCTTCGGAGAAGCGGGAGTACCGCGAACCGGCGACCGGCGTGAAGGTGGTGCAGCTTACCGATGGGCCCCACTACAACGTCCACCCGTACTACAACCAGGAGGGGTTCATCGGCGGCTCGGAGCGGTTCGTGTTTGCTTCCAATCGCTCCGGAAAGGGTCAGATCTACGCGGTGGAGACCGGCTCCGGCAAGATCGTGCAGCTCACCGATTCCGAGGAACCGCCGGTGATGGCAGGCCTGGACCCGCACACCGGGACCGGCGGCTCGGCCGGCCTGACCTGCGATCCGGTACGCGGACGCGTCTACTACGGACGCGACCGGCACTACTACTGCCTGGACATCGAGACCCTGCGCGAGGAGATCGTCGCCGAGTCGCCGCCGGGGTGCGAACCGCTGGGCGGCTCGGATCTGTCGAGCTGTGGACGCTACCTGGTACTGATGACGCGGCCCGACGACGCATCGCCGTGGCCGATGCACGACGACTCCCGCTATCGGCACGGCAGCGAGATGCTGGTGGTGCTGTGCGACCTGCAGGAGCGGCGGCAGGCGATCGTCTACCACGGCCCCAGCGCCGAGAACCGCGCCGCGGCCGACAGCCACCTGTTCATCTGCCGGGGCGACCCGTCCTACCTGTTCTTCGGCAGCTATACCCGCACGCAGCCGACCGGGCTGAAGACCATGTGGTTCATGCGGGTCGATCTGGAGCGCCTGGTGCCGCTGCAGGATCCGCTGCCGATCTTCCCGCAGCAGCCGCACGAGATGGTCAACCACTACTACCCGGCGCCGAACAACCACGTCGAGTCGCTGTTGTTCACGCTGACCGAGCGCGACCGTGACAGCATACCGGTGAGTCCGGTGCGCCGCGCGGAGATGATCGACGTCGATCTGATCAACCGGGTGGAACGCCGCTGGGTCTTCCCGGGCCGCGAGCCCATCCACTTCAAGTGCAACTCCAAGCCGGACCTGTGGGTGGGCGATGCGGCCGACCCCGGGCTGCACTGGTTCGAGGGCCGCGGCGATCTGGACCGGTACGTGGACGAGGGGGAAGGCGAGGCCGCCGAGGGTCCCGACTCATCGGCGCGCCGCGACCCGGACGCGGCGGGACTGACCGGCTACCGGTGGCCCGAGGCGCACCGCTGGATCGGCATGTTCCGCAAGCGCGGGCCGTACATCGAGATGCGGCCGCTGGTGCGCCACGACACGGTCTGGCGGTGCACCCATCCGCACCCGGTGTTCTCGCCCGACGACCGCTGGGTGGCCTATGGGTCCGGCGACCGCCGGCAGGCGCAGCTCTTCCTGGCGGAGGCTGTCTGGCCGCGCTGGATGACGTGAGCGCTCGCGCCGGCTCGACAGGGCGATCCCACGCTGACAGAGGACTGGTGATCCTGTGAATGAGTCGATAG
>JAPPNY010000183.1 GCA_028818385.1 Spirochaetaceae bacterium | reverse complement strand
TAATCAAACCTACGCCCCCCCGGGGGGGGGGAAAACCCCCGCGAATGGACGTCCCCACCGGGGCGCCTACGGCCCGGGGCCACCCCTTACCCCGGCTCGCACCGCAGCGGCACCCTATGGGGTCCGAGCCAAAGGAGGGGCTGGGCCTAGGTTGCGGCGCCCGCGGCGCCGCAACCTAGGGGCGGATGAACCAGGAGCTCCGCTGCGAGGGGATGATCTCGCCCGGCATCGGCTCGGGCACGTTGCCGAGCCGGTTGTTCTGGATGTAGCTGAACGACGTCTCCGCGTCCCACTCCAGGATGCCCAACTGCCAGAGGTTGTCGGTGTGGATCGTGAACGCCTCGTCGTACAGAACGAGTTGCTTCTGCGGGTCCGGCTCCGCGTAGATCTCGTTCTGGATCTCCCGCAGCCGCTTCACGTCGTCCGGCGGCTCGACCCCCGACGCCCCTTCGGTGTTGAGCCAGCTCGACCACTCGGGCTCGGTCTCGAAGTTGGTGGCGAACAGGTTCGGGCTCATGATCGGCACCATCGGCGGGCCGACGTAGTAGCCGACGCGCAGGCGCATGTCCGCCTCGTCCGCATCGTTGATCGCGGTATAGGCCGCTCCGTCCAGCGCCTTGACCGCCAGGTTGATGCCGACCTCGGCCCAATAGCCCCGGATAAGCTCGCCGAGCTCGGGATTCTCCGGCGGCCACGACGGGTGATACAGAATGAACTGCAGCGCGTCGCCGTTGGGGGCAAGGCGGAAGCCGTCGCGGTCGCGGGCCGCCAGGCCGATCTCGTCCAACATCGCGTTGGCCTTGTCCGGGTCATGCTCGATGTACTGCTTGAACATGTCGCGCTCGCCGTGGAAGGGCGGACCGGAGTTCGGGGAGAGCTGGCTGGGGGTATACCGCCCGCCGAACAGCAGGCCGTTGATCTCGTCCCGGTTGATCGCGTGCGACAGCGCAATGCGGAAGTCCTTGTTCGCGTAGAGCGCGGATTTTACCTCGTCAGCCGTGGTGTGGTTGAAGTACAGCGCGGAGTGGTTGCGCCACCAGGTGAAGGTCTTGACCTTGTAGCCGCCGCGCGCTTCGTTCTGCTTCAGGAAGGTGAAGTTCTTGCCGGGATCCAGGAACGAGCCCAGGACCACGTCCTCCTCGCCCGCGACCACCTTGAGCAGCCACGCCTCCGTGTCGGAGATTAGCGGGCGCTCGACGCGGTCGATGTAGGGAAGCTGATTGCCCTCGGGATCGACCTTCCAGTAGTACGGGTTGCGCACCGCGGTCTGCACCGGCGCGGTCTTCGGATCCTGGAACTGCCAGGGACCCAGCGAGGGGCAGGCCGGGTCATGGACGCCCTGTGACGGGTGCCCGACGCAGTCCTTGCTGTGATAGAGCTCAGGCCAGCTCGCGAATCCCTCGGACTTCACCAGGTCGTTCAGCTTCTCTCGGTCGGTGTAGGTCGGGTGGAACTGGCTCATGTAGTGCTTCGGCGCGTACTGCGGCACGAAGTACATCCACCACGTCCCGATCATGTCCACGAACGGGCTGTTGGGCAGGCTGAACGAGAACGTCACCGTGTTGTCGTCCACCTTGCTGACGACCAGCAGCTCGTTGTTGCGGGTGAAGTAGCTGATCGGCTCCGGAGTCAGCTCCTTGTTGCTGATCAGGTCCTCGTACCAGAACAGGAGGTCGTCGACCCCGAACGGCGCGCCGTCGCTCCAGCGCATGCCGGGCCGCAGCGTGAAGGTGATGGTGGTGCCGTCTTCCGACACGCTGAACTCGCTGGCGACGTTCGGCAGCGTGGTCAACAGATCCGGGGAGACGATCGTCAGCGGCTCCTTGGTCATGACCCAGGCCAGCCAGTCGGACGCATCCAGGTTGCGGACCTGCTGCAGCGCCCCGCCGTAGGTGCCGATCTCGGCGACCTCCAGCACGCGCGGCGTCTCGGGCAGGCGCTCCTCGACCGGGGGCAGCTCTCCCGAGGCGACCAGGGCGGCCAGCATCGGCGCCTCTCCGTATTGGCCGCTGCGCACGGGCGCGGCCCCTGCTTCCGTCTGGCCGGTGGCCTGGTCGGCGGCCGCAACCAGGACCAGCGCCAGGGCGAGGGCAGTCACGTTCCTCATACTCTTCTCCTTGGATGAATGCGGAGCATGAGGGCCACGAACGGTCGCGCGAGCCGACTGCCCCGTTCGTTGCGATATCGTGAGGAGGCGGCCGGCATGGTGTCAAACCACGCCGGCCAGCTCGAGCTCCTTGGCGAAGTGGCAGGCGGCCAGATGAGGACCGCTTGAGTCCGCTCCGACCTCCACCAGCGGCGGCTCCTGCTCCCGGCAGATCGGCTGCGCGAAGCGGCAGCGCGGATGGAAGTAGCAGCCCGACGGCGGATTCGCGGGATCGGCGATGTCGCCGCCCAGCAGGATGCGCTTGCCTCGGGAGCGCGGATCCGGCTTCGGCACCGCCGAGAACAGCGCTTCCGTGTACGGGTGTCGGGGCATGGCGAACAGCCGGCGCGTGCTGGTCAGCTCCACGATCTTGCCCACGTACATGACCGCGATCCGCTCGCTGAAATACTCGACCACGGCCAGGTTGTGGGCGATGAACAGGTAGGCGAAGTGGTGGTCCTGCTGCAGGTCCTGCAGCAGCTCCAGGATCTGCGCCTGCACGGACACGTCCAGGGCGGATACCGGCTCGTCGGCGACGATGAACTTCGGCATCAGCGCCAGGGCGCGGGCGATCGCGATGCGCTGGCGCTGCCCGCCGGAGAACGCGTGCGGATAGCGCGTCATGTAGACCGGGTCCAGGCGGACCATGCGCAGCAGCTCGGCCACGCGCTCCTCCATCTCGCGCCGGCTGCCGAGCGTCCCGTGGATGACGAACGGCTCGGCGATCGTCTGCGCGATGGTCATGCGCGGATTGAGCGAGGAATAGGGATCCTGAAAGATCATGCCCATCTGGGTCATGACCTCCTTGAGCTCGCTCCGGCCCAGCTCGGGAACGTTGACCGCGGCATCGCCGCCGTCCGGATGGAAGAGCACCTGGCCGGAGGTGGGCTCCACCGCCCGCTGGATGCAGCGCCCGGTGGTCGTCTTTCCGCACCCGCTCTCACCCACCAGCGCCAGCGTCTCTCCGGCGTGCACGGTGAAGCTCACGTCGTCGACCGCCTTGACGACGCCGGTCACCTGCCGGCGGAGCCCGCGGGTGCGCTGGAAGTGCTTGACGAGGTTCCGGACCTCCAACAGCGGCTGCCGGTCGCCCATCAAGCTCCGCCTCCGGCGGTGCCCGCCGCGTCGTCCGCTCCACCATACAGGTAGCACGCCGCTGAGTGTCCGGCCCCGACCTCCAGCAAGGGAGGCGCATCGCCGTCGCACACGCCGGGCATGCAGTCCGGACAGCGCGGATGGAAGAGGCAGCCGTGCACGCGCTCGACGTGCGTGGGCACCGACCCGCGGATCGGCGTGATCTTCTGCGCCGCCCCCTCGCCGAGCTTCGGCACCGAGCCGAGCAGGCCGCGCGTGTACGGGTGCCGGGGCTGGTAGAAGATGTCGTCCACGGGGGCCGACTCCACCTCCTGGCCCAGGTACATGATCAGGACCGTGTCGGCCAGCTCGGCGATCACCGCCAGGTCATGGGTGATGATGATCAGCGCCATCCCCAGCTCCTGCTGGAGGTCCTTGATCAGGTCCAGCACCTGCGCCTGGATCGTCACGTCCACGGCGGTGGTCGGCTCGTCGGCGATCAGCAGCCGCGGCCGGCACGACAGCGCCATGGCGATCATGGCGCGCTGGCGCATGCCGCCGGAAAGATTGAACGAGTAGGAGTCGATGGTCGCCGCCGGTTGCGGCATGCCCACCCGGTCCAGCATGTCGATCGCCTCGGCGCGCGCCTGCCGCTTGGTGACCTGCTGGTGCAGCATGATCGCTTCCATGATCTGGTTGCCGACGGTGTGCATGGCCGAGAACGAGGTCATCGGCTCCTGGAACACCATCGCGATCTCGGCGCCGCGGATCTCCCGTATGGCGCTGCCCTGGGGATCCAGGGTCACCAGGTCGACCCGGCCCTGGCTGGGCGAGTCGAACATGATGCTGCCGTCCACGATCGCGCCGTTCTTGGGCACGATGCGCAGGATCGACTGGGTGGTGACGCTCTTGCCGCAGCCGCTCTCGCCGGCGATGCCCAGGGTCTCGCCCGGAGCCAGGTCGAAGCTCAGCCCGTCCACGGCCTTGACCGTGCCCTGCCGCGAGAAGAAGTGCGTCCTTAGCCCGCGCACGCTGAGCAGGACGGCGTCCGGGCCCGCACTGAGGTCGGACATCAGACCGTGGCGTAGGGGTCGGCGGCGTCGCGCATGCCGTCGCCCAGGAAGTTGAACGCCAGGATGGAGACGATCACGAACAGCGCCGGGATCAGCAGCCAGGGCGCGTCGGCCAGGACCCGGATGGCCTGGGCATCCTTCAACAGCACCCCCCAGCTTATGGCCGGCGTCTGCAGCCCAAGGCCGATGAAGCTGAGCGCGGTCTCGCCCAGGATCATGCCGGGCACCGACAGGGTGAGTGAGGCGATGATGTAGCTGTATAGCGACGGCAGCAGGTGGCGCATGATGATGTAGCCGCGGCCGGCCACGTGGATCTGCGCCGCCACCACGAACTCCTCCTCGCGCACCGACAGGAACTTGCCGCGCACGACCCGCGCCAGCGACGTCCAGCCGACGAACGACAGGATGACCACGATCGCGAAGTAGACCTTGGTCACGCTCCAGTGGGGGGGAAGCGCCGCGCTCAGGCCCATCCACAGCGGCAGGGTCGGAATCGAGCGCAGAAACTCGATCAGCCGCTGGATGATCACGTCGGGCGCGCCGCCCAGGTAGCCCGAGACGCCCCCCAGGACGATGCCCAGCACGAAGCTCAGCGCGATCCCGAGCAGTCCCACGGTCAGCGAGATGCGGCTGCCGTAGATGATCCGTGAAAGCAGGTCGCGGCCGAGCGCGTCCGCGCCGAACAGGTAGCCGCGCCCGCCGGCGAAGCCGAACAGGTGCACGTCGGTCTCGAACAACCCCCAGAACTCGTACGCGTCGCCGCGCACGAACAGCGCCAGCGGATGGCGCTGCTCCGGGTCGATCGCGTACTCCTTGCCGTAGGTGACCTCGTTGATCGTCTGCGTGAGGCCGTATACGAACGGGCGCAGATGAAACCGCCCGTCCACGTCCACGAACCGCAGGCGCTGCGGCGGCTGCAGCACGCGGTCCTGATCGTACAGCCGGCCGTCGTAGGGGGCGATGAACTCGGCGAAGAACGCGCCGACATAGAAGAGCCCGAGCACGCCCAGGGCGGCCACGGCCACCCGGTGCCGCAGGAACTTCCAGCGGATGAGCTGCCACTGCGAGGCGACGAACAGCCGCTCCTCGGAAGGTGCGGCCGTCGCGGCCGGGACCGCCGGTTGCGCCACCTCAGACCGCCTCGCGGATGCGCGGGTCGAGCCACGCCAGCAGGACATCGGACAGCAGCGTGCCGGTCGGCACTAACGGTTGCACCACGTCACACGGCCTCGCGAATGCGTGGATCGAGCCACGCCAGCAGGACATCGGACAACAGCGTGCCGATTACCGTCAGGACGCTGAGGACGAAGATGATGCTGCCGGCCAGGAACATGTCCTGGGTGAGCAGCGCCGACAGCAGCACCGGCGCGATCGTCGGCAGGCCCAGCACGATCGAGGTCAACAGCGCGCCGTTGACCATCTCCGGCAGGGTGTAGCCGATGGTGCTGACCACCGGATTGAGGGCTGCGCGAAACGGGTACTTGTAGAGCAGGCGGCGCTCGGTCAGTCCCTTGGCGCGCGCCACCATCACGTACGGCCGGTGCAGCTCGTCGAGCATGTTGGCGCGCATGATGCGAATCAGGCTGGCGGTCCCGGCGGTGCCGACGATCAGGGCCGGGATCCACAGGTGCGAGAGCAGATCGACGAACTTGCCCACGCTCCACGAAGCGGTGAGGTACTCCTTGGAGAACAGGCCCACCGCGGCCTTCCCCGTCCACAGGAAGAACAGCCACAGGAAGATCAGGGCGAACAGGAAATTGGGCACCGCCAGGCCGATGAAGCCGACGCTCGTGAACACGTAATCCCGCACGGAATACTGATTGATTGCCGACGTGTTGCCGATCGGAATGGCGATGATGTAGACGACCAGCAGCGAGCTGAAAGCGATCAGGATCGTCCAGGGCAGCCGCTCGTACAGCAGGGTCTTCACCGACTGGTTCCACGCGAACGATCGTCCCAGGTCGCCGCGGGCCAGGTTGGACACCCACTTCCAGTACTGGACGTACATCGGCTGGTTCAGCCCGTAGCGTTCGCGCAGGGCGTCGATCTGTCCCTGCTCGACGATCTGCCCGAACTGCCGGAGACCCGCCACGTAGGTGTCGACGAAGTCGCCGGCCGGCGCCTGGATGATCAGGAACGACAGGATCGACACGGCGATGAGCGTGGGGATCATGAGAAGCACCCGCCGGACGATGAACTTCAGCATGAACGCCCGGCTATAGTACCGCATCGCAAGGAGACCTCCAGAGACATGGCTACCGTCGCGTTCGTGACCGAGGAGGGCGCCGCGCACCAGGCGCCGTATCGCGAGGCGATCGACAGCATCGCCGCCATCGACCGGGCGCTGCTGATGGATCCCGCCGGCACGACGCTGGAGGAGTCCCGGCGCGCCTGCGGGGCCAAGGTGCAGGCCGCCGAAACCTCGGTGGACGCGCTGCTCCGCCACGGCACCCCTGACATGGCGATCGTGACCATGATCGGCGCCCACGCGCCGGCGGTGATCGAGCCGCTGCTGGAGGCGGGCGTGCACGTGATGGCGGA
>JAPPNY010000202.1 GCA_028818385.1 Spirochaetaceae bacterium | reverse complement strand
GAAGCTGGCGCAGCACGGATATCAGGGTGTCCCCGACCAGGGTGTCGATCTCGTCGATGAGGATCACCAGGGGCTTGGGTGACTCTTCGGCCCAGCGGGACAACGCCTCCTGCAGAGCACCGTCGCCAAAGGCCGCGAAGATGCCGGGCCACGCTTCGTACAGGAACCCGTCGCCGGAGGCACGGGCGCGCGAAGCTACTTGGCCGACGATCACGCGCATGGCTCGCTCCACGTTCTCGCGCTGGGCCTGGGCAGGTTCCACGTTGACGTACACGCAGTGCAGGTCGCCGGCCGCGCCGGCGTTGAGGAGGTCGCGCAGGGCCAGCAGCGCGGAGGTCTTGCCGGTCTGCCGGGGCGCGTGCAGCACGAAGTACCGCAGGTCCCGGACTAGTCCGAGCACCCGGTCCACGTCGTCCAGCCGCGCCAGAGGCGGAATGCAGTAGTGGCGCTCGGGAAAGACCGGGCCTTCGGTGTTGAATCTGCGCACCGGCCGGGTCAGTAGTGGTAGCGCTGGAGTGCGGCGCGGTCGCGTTCGTACTCGGAGCGCAGGGTCTGGGTGACCTCGCTTCGGCTCACCTCGGCCGGAGCGACGTCCCACCAGGTGCCGGCGCCAGGCACGTAGCGGTGCTTCTCGATCTCGGCGACGATCACGCAGCTCCGCCGCTCGGAACGCGCCTCGCGCACGGCCGCCCGCACCTCGTCGGGAGTGGTGCAGTGGAAGCCGCGCGCTCCCATCGCCTCGGCGATGGCCGCCATGTCGACCGCCAGGTACTCCCCGTCCAGGCGGCGGCCGTCGTCGCCGTCGACGCGGGTGCGGAACTCGGTGCCGAAGGAGTGGCCGGCGCGCGCCATCTGCAGGCGACGGATCACCTGGAAGCCGTGGTTGTCGGCCACGACCACCGTGATTTTCATGTCCTCCTGCAGCGCGGTCATCAGCTCCATGGGGTTGAGCAGATAGTTGCCGTCGCCCAGGTAGACGTAGACCTCGCCTTCCGGCTGTTCCATGCGTACGCCCAGCGCGGCCGGCATCTCCCAGCCCATGCAGGAGAAGCCGAACTCCAGGTGGCATTCGGCCCCGCCGGTCGTGTCCCAGAGCTTCAGCAGGTTGCCGACCGGGCCGCCCGCGGCGGCGACCACGGAGTCGCCGTCCTGCGCCTCGGCGTTGAAGGCCTGGATCAGCTCGCCCTCGCCCATCGCCTGGCCGGGCTGCGGGGCGTAGGCTTCGGTGGCCTTGACTTCCTCCCATTCGGCGTGGAGCTTCGCGATCTCCGCCGTGCGGTGCGTGAGGTCCACGCCGCGCTCCCGGCAGACCGCGGCCAAGGCGGTGAGCGCTTCGCGCGCGTCGCCCACGACCGGCAACGCGCCGTTCTTGAAAGCGTCGTGGGCGTTGACGTTGATGCTCACGAACTTCACGTCCGGGTTGTGGAACATGCTGTTCGAGGCCGTGGCGAAGTCGCCGAGGCGGGTGCCGACGGCGATCACCAGGTCGGCCTGCTCCGCCGAGCGCGCGGCCGCGGTGGTGCCCTCGACGCCATGTCCGCCCAGCGACCACTCGCGCGGGCCGCGGTAGCAGCCCTTGCCGCCGAAGGTCTCCGACACGGGAATCCCCAGCGCGGCCAGTTCGCTCAGCGCATCCCACGCCTCCGAGTAGTTGACGCCGCCGCCGGCGATGATCATCGGCCGCCGCGAGCGCTCGATCAGACGCGCGGCCTCCGCGATGCGGTCGGCGACCGGCGGCGTCCGTTCGATCCGCCACGTGCGCTCCGCGAACAGGTGCGACGGGAACCGGTAGGCGTGCGCCTGCACGTCCTGGGGGAGCGCGATCGTCACCGTGCCGGTCTCCGCCGGGTCGGTGAGCACGCGCATCGCTTCCGGCAGCGCGGTGAGAAGCTGTTCCGGCCGGGAGATGCGGTCGAAGAAGCGGCTGATCGGCCGGAAGCAGTCGTTGACGCTGACGTCGCCCGCCAGCGGGTGCTCCAGCTCCTGCAGGACGTTGCCCTGGTGGCGAGTGGCGTAGTAGTCGGACGCCAGCAGCAGCACCGGCAAGCGGTTGATGGTGGCGGTGGCGGCGCCGGTCACCATGTTGGTGGCGCCGGGGCCGATCGAGCTGGTGCAGGCCAGGGTGGCGGCCCGCCGCGTCGCCTTGGCGTAGCCGGAGGCGACGTGCACCATCGACTGCTCGTTGCGCGCCTGGTAGAGCGGCAGGTCGGCGCCGACGGACTCCAGCGCCTGGCCCAGCCCGGCGACGTTGCCGTGGCCGAAGATGCCGAAGATCGCCGGTACGAGCCGGCGGCGGCGGCTGTCGCGCTCGCTGTACTGGACGCTCAGGTACTTGACGACCGCCTGGGCGGCGGTCAGTTGTTCGGTTGCTGCCATGACTCGATCATAGATCGGCATGCGCCGGCGCGGAATTGATGCCGGACGGTCGGGTTAGACGCCGGCCAACGCCTGCGTGGCCTGCGCCGGGGAGGTTGCCGCCTTGAGGCCGTCCAGCGCCGGGGCGTTGCGGACGAAGCCGGCGATCGCGGACACCAGCTCCAGGTGCGGCTCTGGCGGTTCCGGCGGCGAGAGGACCAGGAAGATCACGCTCACCACGTAGCGGAAGCCGCCGCCGAACCGGAAGGAGGTCCCCGGCGGCGCGACGCCCAGGGCGGTCACGGAGCGCGGCAGCTTGTCGATGCGGCTGTGGATGATGGCGGCGCCGTGGCCGACCAGCGCCGCGCGCAGCACGGGCTCGTGCAGCAGCCGGTCCAGTACGCCCGCGGCGTCCGGGATCTTCAGGTCGGCGGCGACCGCGGCGAGGAGGCGGCTGAGCGCGTCGTCATCGGTCTCTGCCCGCAGCGGAGCCAGGATCCGCGACGCCGGGATGGTATCGGCCAAGTTCATCGACACGCGGCTGCTTCCCTCATGCCGGGACGGGGACGGGCGCTACCGTCTCCCACGCGCCGGAGTCGACCGAGCGGTCGAACGCGGCCAGCACCTGGCCCACGCGGTCCGCTTCCGCCAGGCCGGGCTCGCGCTGTGTACGCTCGACCACGGATTTCGCGAACTGCGCCGCCTCGACCACCTTGAGGTCCTCGTAGCTCATGCCCAGCGCCGCGCCGGGATTGAAGTTGGCGAAGAACGGATGCTCCGGGCCGGCCTGCACCCAGACCGTGCCGTCCCGCTCCGGCGTGCCGTCCGGCAGGTAGAGCTGGAGCTCGTTCATGCGCTCGAAGTCCCAGAGGATCGTCCCGCCGGTGCCCGAGATCTCGAAGGCGAGCTGGCACTTGGGGCCGTTGATCACCCGGCACACCTCGTAGGTCCCCTGCGCTCCGCAGGCGAACTGGACCAGCGCGCTGCCGTAGTCCTCGTTGGTGACCGGGCCGGTGGGGCCGCCGCGCCTGACCGAGAAGTGCGTCCCCTCGCCCGGCGTCGGCAGCGGCCGCTCGGCGATGAACGTGTGCCGGTTGGCGACCAGCCGCTCCACGGGCCCGGCCAGCATGTGAGCCAGGTCGGCGACGTGCGACATCAGGTCGGCGACCGCCCCGGAGCCGGACTGCTCGCGGTCGAAGCGCCACGACAGCACGCCGTGCGGGTCGCGCGCGTAGCCGACCAGGAAGCGGCCGCGGAAATGGGTGATCGTCCCCAGCCGGCCCTCCCCGATCAGGCGCAGCGCGTACTGGACGACCGGCGCCCAGCGGTAGTTGTAACCGACACCGCTGATGACACCGGCCGCTTGCGCCGCAGCCGCGATCGCCGCCGTTTCCGCCGGGCTGCGGCCGACCGGCTTCTCACAGAAGACGTGCTTTCCCGCCTCGATCGCCGCCAGGGCGACCGGCTTGTGGAGGGCGTTCTGGGTGGTGATGTTGACCATCTCGACCTCCGGGTCGGCGATCGCCTCGCGCCAGTCCGTGGTGGCGCGCTCGAAGCCGGCCCGCGTGACGCCCTCCTGCGCGCGCGCCCCGACGTTGTCCGCGCACACCACCAGGCGCGGGTCGACGTCCAGCTCCGGGAAGCGCTGGGGCACCAGCCGGTAGCAGCGGGCGTGCACGGAGCCCATCCAGCCCATGCCGATCACGGCGACGCCGATGCGGCGGCTCACCGGCCGCGCTCCAGTCGTCCGGCGGTCCCGGCCGCCTCGGTCGATAGCGTGAGTGGGTTCATCGCGGTCGAACTCCTCAGGTGTCGAGGGGTGGCTTTCACTCTACCATCGGTACCGCATGGTTAATGCAAGAGCGTGAGTCTGCACTCATTCCATAACGTGGATCTGGACGCGGGCCTGCGGCACTTCGGACTTGCCGCGTTCCGCCCGGGACAGCGCGAGGCGATGGAGCTGCTGCTTGGCAGCGGTCGCCTGCTGCTGGTGGCGCCGACCGGGGGCGGAAAGAGCCTGACCTATCAGCTTCCGGCGGCGCTGCTGCCGGGCACGACGGTGGTGGTGTCGCCGCTGATCGCCCTCATGCACGACCAGGTTGCCGCCCTGAAGCAGCGGGGCGTGTCGGCCACGTATCTGGCCGGCACGCTGCCGGCTGACGAGGTGCGACGGCGGCTCGGCATGGTCGCCGCCGGCCGCTGCAAGCTGGTGTACGTGGCCCCGGAGCGGCTGTCTTCCAACCGGCTGCGCTCCGTGCTGGCTCGCCTGGAGTGCCCGCTGGTCGCCATCGATGAAGCGCACTGTATCAGCTCCTGGGGCCACGACTTCCGCCCCGACTACCTGCAACTGGGGGAGCTGGTGGAGCTGCTGCCGGGGGCACGGGTGTTGGCCTGCACTGCCACGGCGACGCCGGTGGTGCGCGACGAGATCATCGAGCGGCTGGGCCTGCCGGCGGACACGCCGCAGCTCATCCACGGCTTCGCCCGTCCCAACCTGGCGCTGCGGGTAATCGAGGTGATGACCGGGCGGGAACGGGAGCGGCACGTGGACGCCGTGCTCGCGGAGACACTGGGCGAGCCCGCACGGCAGAACGGGACGGCGATCGTCTACGCGCCTACGCGCCGGAGCACGGAGGAAGAGGCGCACCGCCTGGAGACGATCGGCTGGCGGACGGCGGCGTATCACGCCGGCATGGACGGCCGCCGGCGCGAGCGCGTGCAACGTGCGTTCATGTCAGGCGAGCTCGACGTCGTGGTGGCGACCAACGCCTTCGGCATGGGAATCGACCGGGCGGACGTACGCTGCGTGGCCCACCTGGCGCCGCCGGGATCGCTGGAAGCGTACTACCAGGAGGCGGGCCGCGCCGGCCGGGACGGTGAGCCCGCGGTCTGCCTGCTGATCGTGTCGCCCGGAGACATGGCGCTGCGCCGCCACCTGGTGGAGCGCAACGGCGACGGCCAGCCCGTGGCGCCGGAGGTGGCGCAGCACCACTGGAACCTGTTCCTGGAGCTGATGCGCTGGGCCGAGGGCGGCGCCTGCCGCCACGACGCGATCCTGCGCTACTTCGGCGACGAAGCGGAGACGCTGGCCGGCTGCGGGCACTGCGACGTCTGCCTGCGGCTGGCGGACGACGACGGACACGACCCGGAGCAGGCCGCGATCGTCGTGCGCAAGGGGCTCTGCGGCGTCGCCCGCGTCCACGGCCGCTTCGGTCTGACGGCGGCCGTGAAGCTCCTCAAGGGAGCGTCGGACGAGCGGCTGCGGCGCGCCCGCCTCGACCGGACGCCTACCTTCGGCACGCTCGGCGACCACACGGAGGAGTGGCTGATGCGGCTGCTGCGGCGCTGCGTCACTGCCGGCTGGGTCGACTTCCACGGCGGCGACCGCCCGGTCGCGGTCGTCACGGAGGAGGGTCGTGAGGTGATCTACGACCGGCGTCCCGCCCGGCTGCTCCTGCCGCCCAGGCTGCGCGCCCGGCCATCGAGCGCCGGCACGCGGCCACGTGGCGCAGGTAGAGCGACCGAAGCCGCCCGGGTGGAAGAGCTCGATGAAGCCGGCCTCGAGCTGTTCGAGGCGCTGCGCGCCTTCCGCATCGAGGAGGCACGCCGGCAGCAGGTGCCGCCCTATGTCATCGCCAGCGACCGCACCCTCCGGCACCTCGCCGTGCTGCGCCCCGACTCCCGGGCAACCCTGGAGCTGGTCCACGGTATCGGCCCCGCAAAGGCGGAGCGCTACGGCGAAGCGCTCTTGGCAATCGTGAAGCAGCGCTCCGGCATGGAGCGGGACGCTCAACGGTGACGAGCCAAACACACATCATCGGCTTGGCACGCGCGCACGAAGGCTGCTCGCCGTCGCTCTCCTCATAGACACGTAAGGCTAGTTGCACCCTATAACGTTATAGGTGTATAGTACGAGTGCGCCCAACTAATCCGAGGAGGACGTGATGATCGCACGTCATTCGAGAAACAACCAACATGGACATGATGTGAATGATCCGATCACGCCCGGTGAGATTCTTCTTGAGGAGTACCTCAAGCCGATGGGTATCTCGCAGAATGCGATGAGTCGCGCGATCGGAGTCGCGCCGCGCGCGATCAACGAAATCGTCCATGGCCGGAGGTCGATCACGCCGGCCATGTCCATTCGCTTCGGCGCCTTCTTCGGTCAGTCGGACCAGTTCTGGCACGGCATCCAGGTGGAGTGCGACTTCCGCAGGATCGCCGCGGACAAGCGGCGGCTCACGGCCGGGATCAAGCCCGCGTCCTCACTCCAAAGAGTATCCTGACACTCTTCTCTCCACCGGTCCTCAGCTCGAAGAGGACTCCTCGGAGCCATCATCCGAGGGCCGCCGAGATCCCCTGACGGCTGGATCTGCACGATGATGATGGTTCCGTGTCACCCCCGGGAGGGGTGAGGCGTCCCGTGGTCAAACAGGACTTTCAACGCTGACCTTCGCGTCCAGGCTCTTGACCTCGTGCTCCAGCACGGCTTTGACCTGCCACTCCTCCACCCCCGGGAACCACTCGAGAAAGTCCTTCACCGTAGCTCCCGATGCGAGATTGGCGATCAGAGCGGATACCGGCACTCTGGTGCGGGTGAACACCCAAGCCCCGCTGAGCCTGCCGGGCACGCTTTCCACTGCGGCGCACTTGCTCCAGTCCGTCATACCGTCACCTCCTGTTCGTTCCGCCAGCCATCATCCTACGCTCCCAAAGGACGACTCCAGGCGAGGTTTCGTCACGGCGTGGCTGCCGGCTCGTAGGCCAGGCTGAACACCGTGTCGGTCATCCAGCGCTTGAAGCTGTCGTTGTCCATGGACTGCTTGAACAGCTCGGTGTCGTCGCGCATCACGGCGGTCATCACGCGCAGCAG
>JAPPNY010000065.1 GCA_028818385.1 Spirochaetaceae bacterium | reverse complement strand
TCTCGACCCGTTGCCGAAATCTGCCGAACGAACTACCCTACGCCTGAACAGTTACCCAATGCGCGGGGCGGTCCGGGTGATTCCGATTCCTTGACCGGGCGCGGGACCCGTGCCAGCGTCGGGGACGGCATGACAGAGCGCACGCGCAGGCGCCGCCTCATCTACAACGAGGACGGCGACACCCTCGGAGGCTTCCGCAGCAAGCTGCACGAGGCCCCGATGTCGGCCGGGGACTACCTCTCCGAGCTGTTCGCGTCGCTGGCCGGCACCCACGTCGACACCTACGTCTGGTGCTGCGGTGCCACGCACGGGCTGAACCTCGTGCGGCAGGACAGGGTGAGTCCCGGCACCGAGCGGCCTGCTCTGTGGATGGAGCACCACCGCACCGCCGACGGCAAGTTCCTGAACGTCCACAACTGGCGTTCGTGGTGCAACCTGCAGTCCTTCCTGCAGGCCGGCCACAGCCCCGCGGAGCTGGTCGCCCGCGGCGCGCGCGACTGCGGCATGGAGCTGTTCTTCTCGCTGCGGATGAACGACGCGCACGACGCCCACGACCCCGATCCGGAAGCGGCCGCGGCGGGCATCGGCGGCATCTCACCCGTCAAGGCCGAGCATCCCGACTGGCTGATCGGCGAGCCGGGCGCGGTCTACGAGCCGAAGTCCATCCCGTGGTGGATGCGCCGGGCGTTCGACTACGCGGCCGAAGGCTGCCGGGACCACGTGCTCGCGCTCGTCGAGGAGATCCTGGGCTTCGACAACGACGGGATCGAGCTCGACTTCATGAGCCACCCGTTCCTGTTCAGGCTGGGCCGCGAGCGGCAGGACGCGCCGCTGCTCACCGCCATGGTCCGCCGGGTGAAGGCGCTGGCGGCCGGGCGCGGCAAGTCGCTCATGGTGCGCGTGCCGGGCTCGATCGGGCGCTGCGAGCGGATTGGCATCGACGTGCGCACCTGGATCGGCGAGGAGATCGTGGACGTTCTGTCGCTGGGCCGCAGCGTCACCCCGGCGACCATCCCCACCGGTGCGTGGATGCAGGCGGTGGCCGGCACGGCGTGCCAGGTGTTCCCGTCGATCAATCCCAACCACGACCCCCGGCTGGCGCGCGCCGAGGCGCTGCGCGCCTTCGCCATGCTGCACCTGCGCGACGGCGCGCACGGCGTATACCTGTTCAACTTCTTCCGGCAGCCGTTCTCAAAGACTTACCGGCAATTCTTCGATCTGGACCGGTGGGGATGGGACGCGCTGCGCGAGATCGGCGATCTCGAGACGCTGGCTACGCGCGACAAGCTCTACATCTTCGACTTCCTGAAGGCCAGCACGCCGGGCGCCTACGGCCACGGGATCCCGGAGGAGCTGGTGGACCTGCCGCTGGAGCTGGCCGGGGACGGGGAGCAGGGCAGCGTGCGCTTCAGGATCGGCGACCGGCTGGGCGGGAGCGCGCCGCAGGAGATCGCGCTCCGGGTGGAGGTCGCGAACCTCACCGAACGGGACGAGCTGGAGCTGGCCGTCAACGGCCACGGGCTGGTGGGGGAGGAGCGGACCTATCCCTACCAGTACGGGGCGGAGATCACCGTCCCGGTGTCCCCGCACGTCCTGAACACCGGCGGCAACGAGCTGCAGGTCGCGGTGCGCAAGCGCAACCCGTTCATCCACCCGCCGCTGATCGTCGAGTGGGCAGAGGTCTCGATCCGGTATCGATGAGCCCGGCGGCGCCTGCGCCTCATCGAAAGACGAGCTTCTTGCCGCTCGTAGCGCAGTCCCGCAAGTAGATATTGATCAACGTCTGGTAGGGAACGTGGCTCTCCGCTGCCAAGGCCTTGAAGTACGCCAGCGTGTCCTGGTCCAATCGTATGGTGACCTGCTTCTTGAGGTGCTTCGCATAGGGATTGCGCCTCGCCCTGGAGAAGTTGTAGTTGTCCCTCATCGCCCCCACCTCCGCCCATAGTCGGTCCGCTCCATGCGGCTCGCCTTGCGTGCCGAAATGATTCGGATGACCTCGTCGTCCTCGCGATAGCAGTGGCAGACCACCAGCGTTCGAAGCGACATGCTCATCCCAATGAGCACAAAGCGATCCTCGTCGTCCGAGTGATCGGGATCATCGATGAGCAGAGCCTGATCGTCGTAGAAGACGGTCTCGGCCTCATGGAAGGAAACCCCGTGCTTGCGTCTGTTCTCGGCCTGCTTTTGCTCATCCCACTGGAATCGGATCTCAGTCACGCGAGTATAAAGTAACTACAGTGTAGTGAGAACCGCAATCATCGCTGTGAGCTCTCGACCGGGTCGGCGAGTGCGCGGAGGTCTCGATCCGGTATCGATAATGCGCGCGGTCACACCGTGATCGTGACTGTCCCGTTCTCCACCCTGACCGGGTAGGACTTCAGGCGCAGCGGCTTCCTGGACAGCGCCCTGCCCGTGCACAGATCGAAGTCCGAGCCGTGCCAGGGGCAGTAGAGGATCTCTCCGTCCCGCTCCCAGCGGGGCTGCCAGCCGGTCTCCGGGCCCTGCGCCAAGGTGCCGGTGATCGTGCCGGCGCAGACCGGCCCGCCGTCGTGCGGGCAGCGGTTGCGGTAGGCGCGCAGGCTGCCGCCGGTGCGGAAGATGCCGATCTCCACGCCGTTCACGGTCACCAGCCGGCAGGTCCCCTCGGCGATCTCCGACGCGGGCATGAGCGGGTAGTCGGCCATGGTCCGCTACCTCGGCGGGATGCCGAAGAACCGGGCGGCGTTGGCGCCCATTATCTTGCGCCGCACCGCGTCGGGCATCGGGTATCTGGCCAGGCGGCCGGGATGGAGGAAGTCGTGGTGCGGCCAGTCGGAGGCGTAGATGACGGTGTCATGGTCGCCGGTGAAGGTGGCGACGAGCTCCAGCAGCTTCAGGTAGTCGCGCGGATGCTCGGGCTCCTCCGCCGGCTGGGTGGAGAAGCGGAAGTTCCCGAGATAGTGGCTGGGGCGCTCCTTGTAGAAGGGCAGCAGCCGGCCGCGCCACTCCAGGTACTCGTTGTTCAGCCGCATCATCATCCACGGCACCCAGGCCAGGCCGCCCTCGTTGAAGCTGACCTTGAGGTCGGGAAAGCGCACCGGGATGCCGTTGCACATCAGGTTGTAGAAGTTGGCCGACATCTGCAGCGAGTGGCCGAAGCCGTGCCGGCCCACCTCGTCGAACTGCTCGAGCTGGCAGGGAAAGGTCGGATGGCACATGGCCAACCCGTGCAGAGACACCGGCAGGCCCAGCTCCTGCGCCGCCTCGTAGATCGGGTGGTACATCCGGTGCCCGTACAGGGGGTTCACGCCGGCGGCCGGCAGGTACACGCAGACCATCTTGTGCCGGCCGCCGAGCTCGCGGATCTCGGCCGCCGACCCCTCCGGATCCTGCGGGGCGATGCACAGCGCGCCGTAGAAGCCGTCGACCGGCAGCCACCGGTCGATCAGCCAGCGGTTGTAGGCGCGGGCCACGGCCATGGCGTAGTCGGCGTCGACCTGCACGGCGAGCTTCAGCAGCAGGTCGGGAAAGAGCACGGCCGACTCGATGCCGAAGCCGTCCAGGTCGCGGCGGCACTGCGCGGGATCGACCTCGAACAGGGGGCGGTTCTGCCCGCCCGGCCACAGCGGGTCGGAGCCGTCGCCCGACCCCTGCGCCAGTCCGGGCACGATGTAGTCGCCCACCGAGCCGAAGCGCGAGGTGACGGCCGCCGCCGGTGCGATCGCCTCCAGCGCTCTGCGCCACGGCATCTCGCAGTGGCGGGCCAACTCGTCCGGCAACTCGCGGACGTGCACGTCGCAGTCCACGATGCGGATGTCCTTCATCGCCTCCACGGCCGCCCATAGTAGCCTGCGTGAACCGAAGCCGAACTCGCCGGCAACCGTGGGCTAAGATCGGCGTTCCATGAATAAGCTCGACTCGGTAGCGGCGACCCTGGCGCCCGATCCGCTCCTGTTCGAGGACGGCACGGAGGCCGATGCGTCGTCGTGGCCGCGCCGCCGCGGCGAGCTGGCGCGCGCGATCATCCCGCACGAGTACGGCGGCATGCCGCCGGCGCCGGACGGCGTGGAGGTGATCCGGCGCTCGGCCAACCTGATCGCGCCGGAGCGGGTGGTCGCGTATCACACGTACGAGATCCGGGTGAACGTCGCGGGCGGCGAGATCCGCTTTCCGCTGAGCCTGTGGATCCCGCCGGGCGAAGGGCCGTTTCCGGTCGTCCTGGACGGCGACGGCTGCTGGCGCTACTTCAACGACGAGGTGGTCCGCTCCGTGCTGGAGCGCGGCTACATCGCCGCCTCGTTCGACCGCACGGCCATGGCCGCCGACAACCCCGACCGGTACCGGGAGACCGGCCTGTACCGCCTGATGCCGGGCGCCGAGTGCGGCGCCCTGGCCGCCTGGGCGTGGGGCTTCCACCGCTGCGTGGACGCGCTGGGCCGGATCGACGCGGCGGACGCCGACCGCATCGCCGTCACCGGCCACTCCCGCGGCGGCAAGAGCGCGCTGCTGGCCGGCGCCACCGACGAGCGGATCGCGCTCACCAACCCCAACTGCTCGGGGGCCGGCGGCGCCGGCCCCAACCGCCTGAAGGGCGGGGGCGCCGAGGTGATCGAGGACTTCCTGAAGAGCCGCTACATCTTCTGGTTCGGAAAGGGCTTCGCCGACTACGCCGGCCGCGACGCGGAGCTGCCGTACGACCAGCACTTCCTGCACGCGCTGATCGCGCCGCGGGCGCTGCTGGTCACCGAGGCGTTCGGCGACCCGTGGGCCAATCCGTCCGGTTCCTATGCCGCGCTGCGCACCACCGAGCGGGTCTACCGCATGCTCGGCGCCGCGGACGCCATCGGCTGGGCGTTCCGCCCTGGCGTCCACGACCACGCCGCGGCCGACTACGAGGCGCTCCTGGATTTCGCCGACCGGTCGCTCCGCGGCCTCCGCGTCGAGCGGGACGTGCAGATCGCCCTCTTCGGCGACGCCGCTTCCTGAACGGCAACGCTATACTCATGCGGACCGGTGAAGCAGATAGGAGAGGGAGGGACGCCATGGCATTGAGGGATCTGGCACTGACCGTGGGCGTCGGCGGTATCCTCGCTCTGCTGGTGTCCTGCGACACCCCTGGCACGCCCCCGGCAGCCAACCCGCCTCCCGACAGCCAACCGCCTCCCAACAGCCAACCGCCTCCGGGCAGCCAGGAGCCTCCCGACAGCCAAGAGCGCTGCGTTCTAAGCTACTTCATGGCGAATGGCCAGTACAGCGCCTCGAACGGCGCGATGGGCCCTCCGTTTCCCTTCGTTCGCCACGTTTTCTGCATAACCGAAGACGAGGACACGGTGACCTATTCCTTCGAGATGGGCGACGCCCGGAAGACCGTGCACGCCGTGTTCGGGCTGGAGTTCAGCGACTTCGAGACAACGGAAGAAGGGGCGACCGCCACGTACGAGCGATCGACCATCGAGGTGAAGACCGACTTCGCGGAGCAGAATGCCCTGAGCAAGTGGGTGACCTGTCGCGACAAGATCCGGTCGCGGCAGAAATTCACCATCGATGGCTGTTTCGAGGTCGACGGCGACAGCATCATGCGCATCGGTCCGGGCCACCCTGATGTCGACGAGACTCGCTTTCCCTGCGGGATCAACGTCGGTCCCGAAGGAGTTCTGAAGCACACCGGAGACGAGGTGCCCCCGAGTATCTACCCGGAAGAAGACAGGGGCCCACTGGTCACGACGTTCATGCGGGGCGACCGGATGGATCTCCACACCGACGACCGGATCGAAGGGATCTACGTGCCTGGGATCTTCTTCCAGGGCCAGACGTTCGACACGGAGCTAGCGCCCTGCGGCAAGGCTCCCTGAGGCCGCCTTACCTCAATCGCAGTTGTCCGACCTCGCGCACACGCCGCCGGCCTCCAGCAGGAGCGCGATGATGTCCGGATGGCGGGCTCGATCCAGCGGCGTCCGGCCGAATCTGTCCGTCGGATTGACTTCTGCGCCCGCATCCAGCAGCGCGGCCACGATGGCGGGATAGTCGCCGTCCGCGGCGCTGTGCAGCGGGGTGCGGCCCAGAAGGTTGCGGGCTTCCAGGTCCGCGCCCGCCTCCAACAGGGCGGCGATGATGGCGGGATTGTGGTGAAGCGCGGCCGCGTGGTGCAGGGGCGTACCGCCGCCGATCCGGTGCCGCGCATCCAGGTCGGCGCCGGCATCGGTCAACGCGGTGATGATCGCCGGATTCTCGGTGTTGCCGGCCGCGGTGATCAGCGGCGTTGCGCCCCGGTCGTTGCGGGCTTCCAGATCCGCGCCGGCCTCCAGCAGGGCGACGATGACGGCCGGGCTCTGGTTGGTGTAGGCCGCGGCGTGCAGCGCGGTGCCGTTGCCGTCACTGAGCCGGGCTTCCATGTCCGCACCCGCTGCCGCCAGGGCGGTGATGATGCTCGGATTCTGGTTGTACGCGGCGGCAGTGTGCAGCGGCGTTGCGCCGTTCTCACTGCGTGTCTCGAGCGGCGCGCCGGCGCTCGCAAGAGCCGCGATGACGGCCGGATGATCGCTGTGCCGGGCTGCCAGGTGCAGCGCCGTGTTGCTGTCCGTCGTGGTGCGCGCGTCCAGGTCGGCGCCCGCGTCCACGAGCGCGGTGACGATGGCCGGGCTGTCGTTGTAGCGGGCAGCCCAGTGCAGCGGCGTCACGCCGTCGTCGTGGCGGGCATCCAGGTCGGCGCCGGCGTCCGCCAGTGCGGCGATGATGGCCGGATGGTCGCTGTACCGGGCGGCGGTGTGCAGCGGCGTGCCGCCGGTCCGCTGCCGGGCGTCGAGGCTGGCGCCGGCCTCGGCCAGAACGGTGATGATGTCCGCGCTGGCGCTGTAGCGGGCCGCCCAGTGCACGGGTGTGGCGCCCGCCTTCTGGCGCGCGTCGGGATCGGCGCCGGCGTCCAGCAGCGCCGTGACGGCCTTGGCGTCGCGGGCGTACCGGGCCGCCCAGTGCAGGGCGGTGTTGCCGTCCGGGTCGCGCTCGGCGACGTCCGCGCCCTGCCGGATGCAGGAGACGACCCGCGTGGCGTCAGCCCACTCGAAGAACGCCTGCGTGTGCATCTGGTCGCAGCCGGGGACGGGGTCAGGCTGCAGCCTGCCGCCGCCAGCACGGCAGCCGCCAGCGTAGCGGAGAGGATCCCGCGCCGGCCGGCTTCGTTGGCAATTTCGGAATTCATTATTCCAAGGTAACTGTTCAGGCGTAGGGTAGGTTCGTTCGACAGATTTCGGCAACCG
>JAPPNY010000078.1 GCA_028818385.1 Spirochaetaceae bacterium | reverse complement strand
CCGGGGTCGCCCACCCGGGGGGTCCCATCCCGGGGGGGGTGGTTTGCCCACCGCCTGCCGGACACGCCCGTGTCGAGTTTGACACGGGCGCCCTCCGGGTCCCGACTCTTCTGACATGACCATTCGTAGCCTGCATTTCGTCCTGTGCGCCTGTCTGCTGCTGGTTCCGGTCGGCATCCTGGCCGCGCAGGACATGGACGACGGCGCGATGAAGGACGACGGATCGTTCTCGGTCAGCGCCGGCTACGGCGTCGCCCTCCCCGCCGATCGAAAGATCGACGATCGTACGATATCGACCGACTTGGGCTTCGTGAGCGGGCGGTTCGGCGTCGGCTACACCGTCTTCGGATTCCGCCCCGAGCTGGCCGTCGGCTACCGCATGGCCAACGTCAAGGGCCAGGATGAACAGTACGTCACGGCGATCGACCTGATCGCCGGCGTGTACTACGACATCGATACCGGCAGCCAGGTCGTTCCCTACGCCGGCATCGGCGGCGGCATGTCGTACGTTACCGTCAAGGAAGGCAACACCAAGACCGTATGGGCGATCGCCTTCCAGGGCGCCGCGGGCATCGGCTACGCGCTCACCGAGGACCTGAGCCTCACCCTGGGCTACCGCCTGGCGGGCACGATGGACGCTGACTTTGCCGACGAGGATGGCGGCGGCGCGCTGAAGATGGCGCTCGGCCACAACGTCGAGCTGGGGATCCGCTACTCGTTCTGAATCTCCGGCCGCCGTCCGTCCGACGGCGAACCCCGATCAGCGACCTCGATCGGCGACATTGACACGGCTGCGGTGCGCAGCCGACAGTCTTTCGCAATGAGGGCTACCTGCGGCCTCCGCGTCGCGGCCGGCGCACTGCTGCTGCTGGCCCCGCTCGCCAACCTGGCCGCGCAGGAGGTGATGGAGGGCAGTGGCATCTATGTCAGCGCCGCCTACGGCATCGCTCTCCCCGCCGACCGCACGATCGGCGAGGAGACGCTAAAGACCGAGGTGGGCCTGCTGGGCGGCCAGGCCGGCGTCGGCCTCCACCTGTTCGGCTTCCGGCCGGAGTTGTCGGCCGGCTACCGCCTGGCCAGCGTCAAGGACCGGGAAGAACAGTCCATCACGGCGATCGACGTGATCGCCAGCGTCTACTACGACCTGGGCATCGGCATTCTGGTCTCCCCCTACGTCGGCATCGGCGGCGGGGTGTCGCAGTCCACCGTCAAGCGGGAGAAGAGCAAGTCGGTGTTGACGCCGGCCTTCCAGGGTGCCGCGGGCATCGGCTTCGTCCTGGGAGACCTGACCCTCACCCTGGGCTATCGCCTGCGAGGCACGACGGACGCCGAGATCCCGGATACGAAGGAACTGCTGAAGGCGGGCCTCACCCACAGCGTGGAGGCGGGGCTGCGCTACTCGTTCTGAGACGCCGGCGACGGCCGGTGAGGCGCCGCAGATCCCCGAGCCGCGACCGATGATCGGGTCGATTCCCGACGACCGGGTCGATTCCGCTGACCGGGTGGCAGCGGCAGGGAGTTGCTGCACTCCCGGCCGTTCCCGGCCGGCAGCGGCGCCGGTGCCGCGCCGCTCCCGATCCGGCCCCACGCCGGGTGCGGCGCCGGGACCGGACGCCGCGCGCCGCTTGCTGGCCCGAGTCGGCGACAAGGAGCGTCGGCGCTGCGAAGCGCTTGCCAGCCGCGTTCCGATCCCCGGCGGCGGCTTCCTGATGGGCACCGACAACCCGGACGGGTTCCCGGCCGACGGTGAGGGGCCGGTGCGCGAGGTGACCGTCTCGCCGTTCCTCTGCGACGCGTTCTGCGTGACCGGCTACCGCTTCGCGCGCTTCGTCGCCGCCACCGGCTACGTCACGGAGGCCGAGCTGTTCGGCTGGTCGTTCGTGTTCCATGCGCACGTGCCGGAAGCGGTCGCCGACCGATACGAGGTTCGCGAGGTTCCGGGCGTGGCATGGTGGCGCGGGGTGCCCGGCGCCTGCTGGGCGCAGCCGGAGGGACCCGGCAGCACGCTGGACGGCCGGCTGGACGAGCCGGTTGCGCACGTCTCCTGGAACGATGCGGTGGCCCTGGCGCGGTTCGAACGGGGACGCCTGCCCACCGAGGCGGAGTGGGAGCTGGCCGCGCGCGGCGGGCTGGAGCAGGCGATCTACTGCTGGGGCGACGACCTCGAGCCCGGCGGCGAGCACCGCTGCAACGTCTGGCAGGGAGCGTTTCCGGATCGCGACACGGCCGAGGACGGCTACGCCGGCCGGGCGCCGGTCGACGCGTTCGCGCCCAACGGACTCGGTCTGCACAACAGCGCCGGCAACGTCTGGGAGTGGTGCGCGGACTGGTTCGCCACCGACCACGGGACCGGCCGCGTCGACCCGACCGGGCCGGCGCGCGGGCGCGGCAAGGTGATGAAGGGCGGCTCGTTCCTGTGTCACCATTCGTACTGCAACCGCTACCGGGTCGGCGCCCGCACCGCCAACACGCCCGACAGCTCCACCGCCAACTGCGGCGTGCGGCTGGTGTTCCCGCCCGACTCCCAGGAGGCATCGTCATGACCGATCGCGAACAGGCGCTGGCCGAGCTCGACATCTATGGATTCACGGTCGTGCCCGAGGTCCTTGACACGGCTCAGGTGGGGGGCGATGAAGGCCGCCCTGATGCGCTGCGAGCGCGAGGTGGGCACCGATCACCGCCACCGCGGCGCGGCTCGGCACGTGGCCAACCTGCCCACCTTGGACCCGGTGTTCTTCACGTGCCTGGACCACCCGAAGATCCTGCCGCTTCTCGTCCACCACCTGGGGGACACGCTGATCCTGGGCAGCCTCAACGCGCGCATCGTGCGGCCGGGCGACGGGGACCAGGGGCTGCACAGCGACATCGGCGCGGATCTCCTGAACATGGCCTCACCGGTGATGATGAACACCGTGTGGATGCTGGACGACTTCTCGGCGGAGAACGGCGGCACGCGCGTCGTTCCCGGCTCGCACCGGAGCGGGCTGCAGGAGCCGCCGGAGGGGTTCCGCGTCCGCCACGTGCACCAGGCTGAGGCGCCCGCCGGCAGCGTGCTGGTGTTCAACGGCCAGTGCTGGCACGGCGGCGGCGCCAACCGCTCGCAGGGCCGGCGGCACGCGCTGTTCGGCCACTACCGCAAGCACCTCATGCGCTTCCAGGTGGACCCGCATGAAGGCTTTCCGGCGGAGTGGCTGCCGCTTCTCAACGGCCGGCAGAAGCGCCTCTTGCGCATGCACAACGGCCTTGGCTCCCCGCGCTCGGCCGACTCCCACCGCTGAGGTGCTGAGCCTCTGACTACACAGTCGGAGACAAGTACCATATATTGTACGCTATGGCGTACCGAAACGAAGCCGTCGACCTACGGGTCGTGAACTACTCCGACCTCCGCAAGAACCTGAAGGACTACCTGGATGCCGTGTACCAGGACCGGCAGGCGCTCGTCGTGACGCGGCGTGGCGACGAGCACGTGGTGGTGATCTCCATGGACGAGTACCGGAGCCTGGCCGAGACCGAGTATCTGCTGTCGGAAGAGGCGAACGCCCGCCACCTGCGCGACTCGCTCCGCGAGGCTCGCAGCGGCGGTGCGTCGCCCCGCACTCTCAGCGACGAATGAGCTCCCTTGGCTTCCGAGATCCTCTTCACCGAGCACGCGTGGCGCGACTACCTGTTCTGGCAGCGGACGGATAGAAGAGTACTGAAGCGAATCAACGAGCTGATTCGCGATGCGGCGCGCTCGCCGTCGCAGGGAATCGGCAAGCCGGAACCGCTGCGCCACGAGCTGCGGGGGTGCTGGTCCCGCCGCATCGACAGCGAGCACCGGCTGGTCTACGAGACACGCGAGGGGCAGATCCGCATCATCGCCTGCCGGTATCACTACCGGTGAGCGCGGCGAACCGTTCGAAGAAGTCGGGGAAGGTCTTGGCCGCGCAGCCCGGCTCCAGGATGGTGAGGCCGGGGACGCGCAGGCCGGTCACCGCGAACGCCATCGCCATGCGGTGGTCCTGGTAGGTGCGGATCGCCGCCGGCATGAGCCGTGACGGCTCGATGCGCAGGCCGTCCGGGCGCTCCTCCACCGTGGCACCCAGGCGCCGCAACTCGGCGGTCAGCGCCGCGATACGGTCGGTCTCCTGCACGCGGATGTGCGCGACGTTGCGGATCGTCACCGGCGCGTCCGCGAACGGCGCGATCGCCGCGAAGGTCGGCGTCAGGTCGGAGACGGCGTTGAGGTCGAGCTCGACGCCGCGCAGGCGTTCCGGCCCGGTGACGGTGATGCCGTCCAAGTCCTCGCGCACCTCGCAGCCCATCCGGCGCAGGATGTCCGCGCAGGCGATGTCGCCCTGCGGCGAGTCGGCGGCCAGCCCGCGGACGCAGACGCTGCCGCCGGTGATTGCGGCAGCGGCCAGGAAGTAGGAGGCGTTGGTGGCGTCCGGCTCCACGTCGTAGTCGCGGCCGCGGTAGCCGGCACCGGCGGCGATGTCGAATACGCCCGGCTTCGGCCGGCCCACTTCGACGCCGAAGTCGCGCATCACGCGCACGGACAGGTCGATGAACGGCTCCGAGGGCACCGGGCCGTCCACGACGATGGTGGTGGCGCCGGCGGCGGCCGGCGCGCACAGCAGCAGCGCCGACACCGGCTGGCTCGAGTGCGCGGCGCTCATCTCGATGCGCCCGGCGGGCAGGCCGGCCGCCTCGATCTCGAACGGCAGGTGGCCGGGCTCGCCGGCGAAGCGGAAGCGCGCGCCGGCGGCGGCCAACACCGCCGGCAGGTCGCCCATGGGCCGCTCGCGCATGCGCTGCGCGCCGTCGAAGCGGTAGACGCCCCGTCCGGCGGCGGCGACCGCGGTCAGGAAGCGCGCCGTGGTGCCGGAATAGCGCACATCCAGTTCGGCCGCCTCCGCCGGGATGGTACCGCCGGCGCCCTCGACGGCGATCCGGGCCTGCGCGGGCTCGGCCTCGATGCCGATGCCGAGCCGCATCAGGCCGTCCATGCACGCTTCGGTGTCGTCGCTGAACTGCGCGCCGCGCAGCGTCGACCGGCCGGTCGCCAGCGCCGCGACCACCAGCGCGCGGTTGGTCAGGCTCTTCGAGCCCGGCACCGTCACCGTGCCGCGCACCGGACCGGCGGCCGGCGCTACCTCGTGGGCTCCCATGCGCCAAGCGTACCCCGCGGGCGGCGCGCGGCGCTTGGTGGCGCCAACGCTTGTTGGCCCGACCCGTGGGCCTTTAGGATTCGCACCATGAACCGTGAAGCGATAGCCCCCAAGGACGGTCCGCCAGCCGGCGGCCCCTACTCACCCATCATCCGCTACGGAGACGTGGCCTTCATCTCCGGGCAGGTCGCGCTCGACCCCGCCACCGGGGAGCCGGTGCGCGATTCGTTCGAGGCCGAGACCCACCAGGTGCTGCGCAACCTGCGCGCGCAGGTCGAGGCCGCCGGCTCCAGCATGGACAAGGTCCTGAAGACCACCGTGTTCCTGGAGGACATGGACAACTTCGCCCGGATGAACGAGATCTACGTGCAGTACTTCCCGGAGCCGCGCCCGGCCCGCAGCACCATCAACGCCGCTCCACCCGGCGGCTACCGGGTGGAGGTCGAGGCGATCGTCGGATTCTAGCCCATGCACGGCCTGCTGGTGGCTGCCGGCCTGCTGCTGCTGAGCGCGGCGTCCTTCACGCTGGCGCTGCCGGTCCTGGACTTCACCGGCGTGCTCCGCCGGCTGTTCGACGGCTACCCGGCCACGCCCGAGATGGCGGCGCGTCTGGCGATCGCCGGGGCGATCTGCCTGGTGCTGGGCTGGCTGCTGTACCGCAGGCAGGGCGGCGCCTGACGGGCAACTATCCTCTTTTCATCTTTTCCGCTTTGCTGTAATGTGGGAGGATCATGAAAACGGTCATCAACGTCACGAACCGGGGCGTTCTGACACTCCCGGTGAAACTGAGGAAGCAGCTTGGTCTCACGGCCGACAATATGGTGATCGCTGAATCGACTCCCGATGGAGTGTTGCTGCGCCCGGCGGTTGCGCTGCCGATCGAGATCTACACGGACGAGCGGGTGAGAGAGTTCAACGAATCAGAGGCGGAGTTGTCGGCCGAACTCGATACGGAGAGCAAGCGACCCGATTAGGTGCGGATATTCCTGGATGCCAACGTCCTGTTCTCCGCTGCACAAACAAACGGTGCGGTGCGCACGCTTGTCACTCGATTGCACGAGGCAGACCACCGGCTGATCGCGGACGCGTACGTCTGGGAGGAAGCCAAGCGGAACCTTGTAGCACGATACCCATCCGGGCTTTCCGCTCTTGATGCGCTGACCTCAACCATCGCGATAGTCCCGCTCCGTTGCGATCAAGGTCCGGAAGCCCTGCCAGTCGACGACAAGGACAAGCCGGTGCTGGCTGCCGCCATGACCCTCGACTGTCGTGCGCTGATCACCGGCGACCGGACGCACTTCGGTCACCTGTTCGGGAAAGCCGTGCAGGGGGTCACGATCTATAGCCCCACGCTCGCCGCTCGATCGCTATTGCGCTGACGGCCGCGTACCGCTCTGCGTTCGCCCTCCAGGCTGGCGTCGATCAGCCCCGCGAACAGCGGGCTCGGCGCGCCCGGCCGGCTCAGGAACTCGGGATGGTATTGCACGCCGAGGTAGAAGGGGTGCGTGGGAAGCTCCGCGACCTGCACGATCGGCTGGCCCGGCGCCCACCCGGAGAAAACCATGCCGTGCGTCTCCAGCAGCTCCCGGTAGAGCGGATTGAGCTCGTAGCGATGCCGGAAGCGCTCCTCGATGCTGTCCGCGGCGTAGAGCCGGGCGGCGACCGATCCGCCCCGCAGCTTGACCGTGCGCTTGCCCAGGCGCATCGAGCCGCCGATCCCCTCGATCTTGTACTGCTCCGGCAGCAGCAGGATGATCGGGGAATCGGTTCGCGGGTCCACCTCCTGGGTGTTGGCCGCCGGCAGGTCGCAGCAGTGGCGGGCGAACTCGACCATCGCCGCCTGGAAGCCGTAACAGATGCCCAGCATCGGCAGCCCGTGGAGGCGTGCGTGCGTGACGCAGGCGATCTTCCCTTCCCAGCCGCGGCGACCGAAGCCGCCGGGCACCACCAGCCCGTCCAGGTCGCTCAGGTGCTCGGCCGCCTGCTCCTCGCGCTGCGCGGGCGAGCCGGCGGCGTCGATCAGGTCTGATGGCACGTCGACGACCTCGACTCTGACCTGCCGGTGGGTGCCGGCATGCTCCAGGGCGTTGTGGATGCTGGCGTAGGTGTCGCGCGGGCCCAGGTACTTGCCGGCGATGCCGATCCGTAGCGTCCGCCGCGGCCGGGTGAGCGCGTGCAGATAGCGCTGCAGACCGCCGGCCGCCGGCATCAGACCGCCGGCCGCCGGCGTGTGGGCGGCGGCGCCGTCCGCGGTGCCGTGCGCGCCGTCGGCGCCTCCGCTCCCGGCCCCGTCCGCGGCCGTGGCCTCGGAGCCCAGTCCGAAGTACTCAAGGCAGATCTGGTCGACCTGCTGCTCCTGCAGGTGGCCGGGCACGCGGTAGATGGAGCTCTGGTTGTGCAGGTCGATGACGTTGCGCACCGGCATGCGCAGCCGGTCGGCCAGCTTCTGGCGCACGCCGGGCTCCACGGCGTTCTCGGCCCGGCAGACCAGCATCTGCGGCTTGATGCCCATCTGCATGAGGAGCTGCGTGCCATGCTGGGCGGCCTTGCTCTTCTGCTCGTTCAGGTGGCGCGCCTCGATGATCCACACGAGGTTGATGAAGAAGACGTTGCGCTCGCCTTCCTGGTAGGCCAGGTCGCTCATCGCGGAGATGTAGGTCCGGTTCTCCTCGTCGCCGACCGTGCCGCCGATCTCGACCAGCGTGATGTCGGCTCCGGCGGCCAGCGTCGACTCGCGCACGAAGCGCACCAGCTCGCCGGTGACGTGCGGGAAGAACTGCACGTCGGAGCCCGAGAACTGGCCGCCGCGCTCCAGGGCGTTGATGCGCTGGCTGAGCTTCCCGTTGGTGAAGTAGTTGTGGTGCGACAGGCTCCTGCCCAGGAAGCGCTCGTAGGTGCCGATGTCCATGTCGCACTCGGTGCCGTCGTCGAGCACGAACACCTCGCCGTGGCGGTATGGGCTCAGGGTGCCCGCGTCCTCGTTGTAGTAGCCGTCCATCTTGATCAGGTTCGTCGAGAACCCGCGGTCGGCCAGCAGGCGGGCCAGGCCGGCGGAGAAGATGCCCTTGCCCAGGCCGCTCATCACGCTGCCGGTGATGATGAGGTAGCGCGCCTGGCCGACCCGGTAGCCGTCGGGCAGGGTGCGGTAGCGCTCGCCCGGATCGGACACGTCGCTGAGCGCACGCAGGGCGCGGGGGACGGGAAGGTCGCTCATGCGGCGTTCAGGTGGCTGAGCTTGTTGCCGTAGTAGGAGGCCAGGTGCGGGTGGTGGATGAAGATCTCCCGTTCGTCGTACTCCAGGGTCTGGTATGACCTGGTGGCGATGATCGGGATGTGCGGGTAGTTGAACAGCTCCGCTGTGCGCTCCAGGAGGTCGTCCAGCGACTTGCGCCGGCCGTCACGGTACAGCGGGGTGGTGTCCAGGCCGGCCTCGTCGGCGGCGGTCACGGTGCGGTCGACGCGCTCCTCCAGCTCCGTGCGGGAGATGCGGAATCGGTTGTCGAGCGACGCGAACACGGCGGTGCTCTCGTACACCCGGACCAGGCGTGCGAGCTGGTCGTACACGGAGCGCGCCGCCTCCTTGGCGCGGGCGCGCAGGTCGGCCGCCATCGCGTCGCCGAACTTGATGACCACCCGCGAGCGCTGGTTGCGCACGCGCCGCGTGAGCGGCACGCGGAGGAACGCGTAGTAGTTGTCGTAGACGTACTTCGCGAACGTGCCCTTGCGGGAACCGGCCCGGTAGGCGCGGAACACCATGTCTTCCGGCACCCGCTCGTAGGAGATGTTGATCGGGATGTAGCTGGCATCCTCCACGCGCAGATCGCGCAAGGCGTTGCGGACGGCCAGGAAGACCAGCGGTGACAGGGGGTTGAGGTGGCCGGAGTAGGATCGCCCGTACTTCACCTCGCCGGAGAACTCGTCGGTCTCATACCCCGGAAACACCAGCAGGTGCAGGCCGTCGCTGTCGAACACCCGTTTGAGCTGATCCAGGTACAGGCTGTTGTACTGATCGCGCGTGACCACGACCGGGCGCGCGCCGAGCGTCTTGAGCATCCAGTTGCGGAACCACCGGCGGGCGTAGAAGACGTGCCGGTCGCGGACCGCCATGAAGCCGCCGCACTTGCGCAGAAAGGTGTCCAGCGGTCCGATGAACAGGTTGTCACCGGCCTGCACGGCGGCGCGGATGCCGTGCAGCGTCAGGTAGGCCTGCACCATCATCCAGTCGTACTCGCTCTGGTGGTTGGCTACGAACACCAGCCGTTCGCCGGCTTCCGCGCGGCGCCTGGCATCCTCCAGGCCCTCGATCTCCACCCGCGTGAAGCAGGAACTGAACAGGTGGCGGTCGACGTTGGTCGCCACCCGGTGCACGTACCGCTCGCTGCGCCAGTGGTGCAGCAGGTCCAGCAGCTCGGCGCGGCCGGGGTTGGCCCTCACTGCATGCCTCGCGCGAACGGGGGTGCACCGGCCACCAGCGCAGGGTGGTGCACCGGGCAGGCCCGGTCAAGGTGGGATGGGCCGGTGAGCGGCCCCGGACCGACGGAAATCGGGGCGCGAGGAGCCGGCCCGATTCGTCATCCCGGCGCCAGGTTCCCGACCTCGCGGACGTGCTCCGCGGTGAGCTCCCAGGCGGCGGCCCTGACGTTGGCTTCGAGCTGTGCGCGGCTGGTGACGGCGGTCAACACCGAGCAGACGAGCGGCCTGGCCAGCAGCCACGCGATCGCCAGATCGCCGGCACGGCGGCCGTGATCCCCGGCCCATGCGTCCAGCCGCTGCACCGTCTCCAGGCGGTCGTCGCGCAGATAGACGGCCAGGTTGGGGCTCGGGTTGCGCCAGGCGCGGGTACGGGGGCGAATCGGCTCACCGGGCCGATACTTGCCGGTCAGCACCCCCTGGGCGAGCGGTGCATACGCGACGATGCCCATGCCATGGCGTGCGCAGCACGGGGCGATCTCAGCCTCCAGCGACCGTTCGAACAGGTTGTACGGCGACTGACTGACCGCGAAGCGGCCATGGCCTCCTGACTCCGCCGCGCCGTGAGCCGCCTCGATCTGGTCCCGGGAGAAGTTCGAGCATCCGAAGTGGCGGACCTTCCCCTGCCGGACCAGGTCGTCGAACGCGCGCACGGTCTCCTCGATCGGCGTGGCGGGATCCGGGCGGTGCGCGTAGTAGAGGTCCAGGTAGTCGGTCTGCAGACGGCGCAGGGTGCCGTCGATGCCGGCCATGATCCGGCGTCGCGACAGTCCGCCATCCGGATCGTCCGTGCGCGGCATCCCCACCTTGCTGGCGACGATGAAGCGGTCGCGCCGGCCGGCGATCGCCGCGCCGATGTAGCGTTCCGAGACGCCGTCCGCGTACATGTCGGCGGTATCGAGGTGATTGACACCCAGCTCGGCGGCGTGGTGGATGAGTGCGGCGGTCTGCTTCCGGTCGCTGTAATGGGTGAACGTCTGGTGGCGGCCGAAGACCGTACCGCCCAGGCCGATGATCGATACCTCGACGCCGCTGGTTCCCAGCCGGCGGTAGCGCATTCAGCGCCTGCCCGTTCCCTGCGGCTGCGCCAGACGTGCCTTGCGTTCCGCGAGCGGCACGTAGCGCTCGGTCTCGTCGTAGAGTGCGACCACCCGATCGATCTGGTCGAATACCTTGCGGAACGCCTCGGCGTAGCGGTCCATGAGCTCGACGCCGTTCGGTGGCACGAGCCGCCGTACGCCGAAGGAGCTGTCGATCCCGGCGAACGCATTCGGATAGTCGTCCAGGTCGTAGCAGACGTCCGCGCCGGGCTGATTCCAGGGGCTGCCGTTGCCGTACGCGACCTTGTGCTGGAACAGCGGCTGCGCGGGTACGGGGACGCTCTGCCAGCTCATCACGTCCACGTTCTCCGCCGCCAGCGCCTTCATGACGGCAGCCTTGAGCTTGCCCGGTTCGACGTCCAGGTTCAGCCGGGCCGGATCGACCTGGACGGTGTAGATGTAGTAGCTGTGGGTGCGGCCCTCGGGCACCAGCGGGCACGCCAGGCCATCGATGTCGCCGAGCCGCTCCGTGAGATACTCCGCGTTGCTCGCAAGCCCGCTGACGTAGGCATCCAGGTGGCGCAGCCGCACCCGCGCCAGCGCCGAGATCACTTCCGGCATCTTGTAGTTCCAGCCGATCCGCTCGGACAGGTACGCGCGGGTCGGATCCTTCATGCTGGCGGGCTCGCCGAACAGGCGGGTCATCGCCGCCCGTTCATGGATCTCCGGGTCGTCGGTGGTAAGCAGTCCGCCCTCGCCGGTCATGAGGTGCTTGGTGGTCGTCATCGCGAAGCCGGCCGCATCGCCGAGCGCACCGGTCTTCCTGCCGCGATAGCGGGCGCCGTACGCCTGCGCCGCGTCTTCGATGACCTTGAGCCCGTGCCGCCTGGCGATGCGGCCGATCCGCTCCATGTCGGCCGGCAGGCCGTGCAGATGCACGACCATGATGGCGCGGGTCCTGTCCGTGATCTTCTCCTCGATCCGGTCCGGATCGATGAGATAGGTCTGCGGATCGGTGTCGACGAACACGGGCACGGCGTTGTGCTGCAGCACCACCATGGCCGATGCGATGAACGTGTAGGCCGGCACGATCACCTGGTCGCCCGCTTCCACGCCGACGCCGGCGACCGCGCAGTGCAGCGACGCGGTGCCGGTGTTCACCGCCAGGCAGTAGTCGGTCCCGACCCACCGGGCAAACTCCTCCTCCAGGGCGTCCGCCTGCGGCATGCCGGCCCCCGCCGCGATGCTCAGGTGACCGCTGCGCAGCACGGCCGTGACCGCGTCGACCTCGTCGTCCCCGGCCTTCCGGTACCGCTCCCAGTCGTGCGCGATCAGCTCGTCGGGCACGCTGGGCCGGCCGCCCTGCAACGCCAGTGCATCGGTCATGAGCGCCCCGTGTGGAGGGTCACCCGCGCGACCGCTCGGTCATCTCCGCGCGCTTGCGGCGGGACAGTTCGGCCAGGTGACCGTCGTTGGCCAGCATCTGCTCCAGGTGCACCATCCGCTCGGGGCCGGCGGTGCGGATCATCGCCTCCCCGTACACGCGCTCGATCCAGAACCGGGCGGAGTGGCCGATGTATTCGCGCAGCTCGTCCAGCCGGTCCTCCGAATAGCGCGTATGGCAGTTGATCGTGAACATCCGCCGGCGCGGGCTGCCGCCGAAGGAGGCGTGCTTGGTGTTGTGGTTGAAGCAGACCACGTCCCCCGGCTTCGACTCCAGCGCGTATGCGGGCAGGTCACGCCCTTCGACGCCCCACAGCGAGTCGCTCTCCCTGATCTGCTCCTGCAGGAAGTCGGCATAGGTGTCGCCCGGCCGGTGGCTGCCGGGAATGACGCGCAGCGCTCCGGTGTCGCCCGTGACCGGATCCAGGTACAGGGCGATCTTGATCGACGGGGGCCGGTTCACGTACCAGCCGTCGGAGTGCCAGCCGGTGTCGCCGGCGTAGTAATTGCCGTCGCTGCCCGAGTAGTCGAAGTCGTCGCCAAGGATGCTGGCGGCGATGTCGTGGATCCGCGGGTCGTCAAGCAGGGCCGACAGCCGTTCGCTCTGGTCGATGAACGGAACCAAGCACGAACGCCGCCTGCCGTCGTGCGGCTTGCCGTCGTGGCCGCCCCCGTGCCGCTCCCAGACCGCCTCGAACTCCTCGATGATCTCGTCGATGCCGTCGGCGAGGAGCCGCGGGAACTGCAGGAAGCCGAAGGTCTCGAAGAACGCCATCTGCCGATCGTTCAGCCGAGTCTGCGCCATGACGGGCACCTCCTGTCGTTCGTTACCTATCACACGCCTCAGCGGAGATCAAACCCGCCTGCTGCGCGGTAGTCGTTTGACAGGCTACGTGCGGATGCCTACGGTCACGGTTTCCACTACCCCGACGGAGGTGAGCCGGATGAAGGTATCGAAGGTCTTCTTCGCATGCGCTCTGATCACGGTGCTGGCGGCCGTCACGGCATGGAGCACAGCGACTTCCGAGGAGGCGAGCACCGGGCCCGACGTCATCACGGTGCTGGGGTATGACTACGAGTTTCCCGAGTACAGCCTGCTCGGCTCGCGACCGGCGATCGAGTATGCCGAGCAGCAGACCAACGTGAAGATCGAGTGGCAGCTCGTCCCCGCGGACGAACGGGCGGATCGGATCGCCCTGCTGATCGCCGCCGGCGGCGATCTCCCCGACCTGTTCCAGGCGCTGCCTCCCGACATGACGCGTCGGGAGGCTGCCGAGGCGGGCATCACGCTCGCGTGGAGCGACTTCATCGAAGCGGGACGCATGCCGAAGGTGGCCGAGCTGCTCGCGGACCCCGACAACCAGGGATTCGTCAATCAGATCACGGACGCCGAGACCGGCAAGATCTACCACATGCCCAGGATGGGCAACACCCGCCTGCTGTATTGGAGCGACTACGTGCGCGGCGACTGGCTCGCCAAGCTGGATATCGAGGATCCGGAGACGATCGACGACTACCGGGACTACCTGCAAGCCGCGGTCACCCGCGATCCGAACGGCAACGGCCAGGCCGATGAGGTGGGCTGGGCCAACTTCTTCGGCGACGCAGGCTGGACCAGAATGCTCAACCGCAGCTTCGGACTGGGAGGGCTGGACTACTTCCCGTGGGACAACGACTGGGCGGTCGTGGGCGGCAGCAGCATCACGTTCATCCCGACCGACGAACGGTTCCGCGCGCTGCTGGAGTGGGTCAACGGCCTGTGGGAAGCAGGCCTCATCCATCCCGACCAGTTCAACTTCGACAGCCCCAAGTTCAACACGGTCAGCGCCAACAACACGCTGGCCGGGCTCAACCAGTGGCCGGAGAACATCGTCCCCATCGGCGAGCAGTTGGCGTCGGTCGAGCCGACGGCGACCTACCACGCCATTGCACATCCGATCGATCCGCGCTACATGACGCCCGCGGACCGCAAGTACGCGCGGCTTGGACCGGCGCTGTGGTCCACCTACCTCAGCGCCAGGAGCGACAACGTCGACGCCGTGCTGCGTTTCGTGGACTTCACGCTGGGCGACCCCGACTTTCCGCTCATCGCCGAGTTCGGCATCGAGGGGGTGCACCACCGTGTCCTTGCCGACGGCACCCGCGAGTACATCGGCGAGCTGGCCGATCTCGACACGCGCAGCCGCTACTTCTATCTCGGCACGGTCATCGGCTACCTCCCGCATCAGTTCAGGTCGATAGCGACCACCCACAAGGTCGACAACGAGCCGGCGTTCGCGGGCGTTCGCGACTGGAACGAGCGGGTGAAGGAATACCTGCGTCCGACCATCTTCTGGCAGTTGACTGCCGCCCAGCAGGACGTGATCCGCGCGGCCACCAGGGACATCCGGGCGTTCATCGACGAGAGCGTCACCAAGTTCATCCTCGGCACCAAGCCGTTGGACGAGTGGGACAGCTACGTGGCGACCATCGAGGACGAGGCCGGTGCCGAGATCCAGGCGGCGCTCGAGGTGCGGCAGGGATACTTCGACCAGCACCTGCGATCGTCGTACTGACACCCTCGCCGGGAGAGGCCGTCCTCTCCCGGCCGGTTTGAGACCGGCGGCCGGAGATCAGCAGGACGATGCCGACGGGACGGGCGTCGAGGGCAAGCGAGCCGCTCACCGACGCGTTCGTCTACGGCGGCGCGCTCGCGGCATTCGCCGTCACGCTCGCGCCCTTTCTCTACGTGGCGTTTCGGTCGATCTCCACGCCGGAGGCGATCTTCTACAACCAGGTCGTCTTCTTTCCGGACGCCGTCCACCTGGATTCGTACCGGCTGTTCCTGTCCAACGGGCAGGTGCTGCGCTACTACGCCAACACGATCGTCATCGTCACCGCCGGCACCGCCTGCAACGTCGTGCTGGCGTTCATCACGGCGTTCGTGTTGTCGCGTCGCGAGTACGTGCTGCGCAACTACCTGATGGCGTTCATCGTCATCACCATGTTCTTCTCGGGCGGACTGATCCCGTTCTACATGGTGGTGCGCGCCCTGGGGATTCTCGACACGCGCTGGTCGCTGGTGCTGCCGTTTGCGCTGTCTCCCCTGTACGTGATCATCGCCCGGACCTTCATCCAGGCCTCGATCCCGGAGGAGCTGTTCGAGTCGGCGGCCGTCGACGGTGCGTCGAAGTGGAAGATGGCGTGGTCGATCGCGGCGCCGCTGTCGAAGCCGCTGATGGCCGTGATCGCGTTGTGGGCTGCGGTCTATTTCTGGAACAGCTTCTTCTGGGCGACGGTGTTCGTGGTCGACCCGGACAAGCAGCCGATCCAGGTGTGGCTGCGGCGTCTGCTGACGATCGGCACGTCCAACGAAGCGGGTCTGGCGATGGAAGCGACCTTCGCGACGCAGAGCGGCAAGGCGGAGCAGATGAAGTTCGTGGCGATCATGGTGACGATCATTCCGATTCTGAGCGTCTATCCGTTCCTGCAGCGGTTCTTCGTCAAGGGCGTGGTGATCGGGGCTCTGAAGCATTAGTACCCCATCAAACTGATGTCGACGGATCATATGAGGTGGCTACACGGTCTTCAAGGCGTCGAGTTCCGTCGACGCACCCCCAAACTACAGTTTGATGGGGTACTAGGCCGCGATCGGGTCACACAGGGAGGTGAAGCCAATGGCAGCCGAGGATTTTCGCGTCCGCAGTGATTTTCACATGCACTGCGGACACTCGCATGATGTGGGCAACGGCACGACGCTGGCGAGCATCCGTGAGGAGTCGCGGGCGGCCGGCGTGCGCACGATCGGAATCTCCGATCACCTGAACAACGGCAGGACCGACGACCATCTGCGCGGTTCGCGAGCCGAATACGACGCGCTCGACGACCGGGAAGGGTTCCACTTCGGCGTGGAGTGCTCGACGCTGCGCGCATGGGACCTGCAGATGGATCGGGAGCGGGGCGAGGGCGCTACGCCGTACGGTCACTACGACGGCGGCCCGGTCCAGGCGCCGCAGGTCTATCTGCCGGACGAGCTCAGGGAGGAGCTGGACTTCGACTACGTGATCGGCGGCGTGCACTGGCTGCTCGGCGTGTGCGGCGGGGGCAGCCGCCGCCTGGGTCCTGCCGACACCGGGGAGGTGGTTCGCAACTGGCACGAGCAGCAGCTCTGCCTGGTCAGCCATCCGCACGTGGATGTGCTGGTGCATCCGTGGTGGTGGTACACGGTGGCGCTCGACCCGATCCGCGTACAGGGGATGCCGTGGCTGTACGACTTCGGCGTCATTCCGCGCTCCATGCACGAGGAGCTGGCGGCAGCGGCGCGCGAGCATGGCACGGCGATCGAGCTGAGCGGCGTCTCCTTCCACGAGCGGTACGACGGCCGCCAGACCGGGCAGGCGGACGAGTTCTTCCCGCCGCCGCCCCGCGAGCGGTACCTGGAGTTCCATCACCTGCTGCGCGACGCCGGTGTCAGGTTCTCGATCGGCTCCGACTCGCACGGACCGGGCTACGACGACTCGAAAGTCCTGCGGCTCCGCGAGGCGCTCGCGAGCCTGCGTCTCACCGACGCCGACCTCTGGCACCCCCCTTCGCGGTAGCGCATGTCCGAGCCGGCGGCCTCTCCGCTTGCCCGGTCGGGCGCTCCTCGGTGGAGCGCCCGAGTCGCTCGCGGCGGGCGCGTAAGCAAACGGCCGCTCCGAACGGTGCTGTGGAGGCAGCGCGAGTACCTGCTGCTCTCCCTGCCGTGCATCGCGTTCTTCGCGGTGTTCCACTACGCGCCCATGTACGGCGTCATCATCGCCTTCAAGGACTTCGGCTTCGGCGACACGCTCGCCTCCGCACCGTGGGTCGGATTGCGGTGGTTCGAGGAGTTCCTGAGCTCCATGTACCTCTGGAGAGTGCTGCGAAACACCGTGGTCCTGAGCCTGCTGACGCTGATCGTGGGCTTCCCGGTTCCGATCATCTTCGCGCTGGTCGTCAACGAGATCGCGGGCACGGGCTTCAAGCGGGTGGTGCAGACCGTGAGCTACATGCCGCACTTCATCTCCACGGTGATCGTAGTCGGCATCCTCTACCAGGTGCTCTCCGTCCAGCACGGCTACGTCAACCAGATCCGCGCGGCGCTGGGGCTGGAGAAGATCTTCTTCCTGCTGGAGCCCCGCTACTTTCGCGCCATGTACGTGACCTCCGAGGTCTGGCAGGGCTTCGGCTGGGGGTCGATCATCTACCTCGCCGCCATGAGCTCCATCAATCCGGAGCTCTACGAAGCGGCGCACATCGATGGCGCGCTGCGGCGGCAGCAGATGTGGCACGTCACCCTGCCCGGAATCCGGCCCACGATCGTCATCCTGCTCATCTTCACGGTCGGCAACCTCATGAACGTGGGCTTCGAGAAGATCGTCCTCCTCTACAATCCCGCCGTATACGAGGTCGCGGACGTGGTGCAGACCTACGTCTACCGGCGGGGCATCCAGGAGTTCCAGTGGAGCTTCGCCGCCGCGGTGGGGCTGTTCAACTCGGTCATCAACTTCACCCTGCTGCTGGCCGCCAACGCCGTCAGCAGGCGCCTGAACCAGGCCAGCCTCTGGTAGGCGCCCGACCGACTTCAGGGAGTGGGAGTCACGCCAGCGCCAGCGTCAGGGTGCTGATGCTGTGCGCCGGCAGGACCATGCTGAAGGGGAGCGAGCGCGGGGCGAATGGCTCGGTGCTGATGGCGATCCGCTCGGGATCGGTCGCGTCGTTGCGGTCCTCGATGCGGTCGGCGTTGAGGGTCGCGACGCTTCCTGCGGTGATCTCCCCGACTCCATCGATGGCGACCTGAAGCTCCACATCTTTCCCCAGGTGGCGATTGACCACGCTCAGGAACAGCCGCTCGCCGTGCGGATCCCGCGAAGCGGCAGCGCCTGCGACCGCAAGCGGCGGCAACTCGTTCATGGCGTCCCCGGCCAGCGGCACGGAGTCGGCGTCGGTGACCGGTGCGCTGGGCCGGATCTCGTCGGCCTCGACCGTGACCGCCAGCGCCGTGTTGCCCTTGTGCACGCGGTACAGGTCGAACAGGTGATACATCGGCGTCGGGATGGTCAGCTCGCCATCGGTCAGCAACAGGCCGCTGCCCATGTTGGCCGTCCAGGTCAGGGTAGCCAACGGCACGATCGTGGACAGACGAGAGTAGACATCCAGCACGTTGGCGCAGACCAGCGCGTCGCGAAACGTCCCGGTCCTGAATCGGTGCGATATCCCCCACTCGGTCACCGCCGTACACATCCGGTCGTTGCTGGCCGGCGCGCCGAGCCAGTCGATGGTACGGAACCTGCCGAACGGCTTCCTGCCGTCGGCATGTCGCTGAATGGCTGCGTCGTTGTCCACGAACAGCTTCTCCAGTCCAGCCGCGTTCTGCATGCCGCGATACACCGACCGCTCGCTGAAGTCGCCTTCGTCATCGAAGCCGCCCAGGTAGTTGATCGAGCAGATGTAGTCCACCAGGGACGCACCGCCCATCTCCTGGTCGGGAACGCTCTCGAGTGCGGCGAAGAACCGCTCTGCGTACGTCCCTTGTTGCGCGCAGAGCACACGAATCCGCGGGTCGATGCAGCGCGCGACCCATGAGAAGTCCCTGAGCGTGCGTGCGTGCTCGGCCGGATCCCACCACGCGTACCACTGCCAGAACTTGACGCCGTACGGCTCCGGATGGCCGTTGACCCTGCGCATCTCGGCGTGCTTGGAGGTTCCCTCGTAGTTGCAGTATTCGACCAGGTCCCTGGCGCTGCGGACGTCGTCATCGGAAATCCTGAGCAGCGCCTCGGAGCCGATCAGCTCGCAGAACTGCAGGAACTCGTCGATGCCGAAGCTCGGATCGCGATCCATCGGCGTCTCTTCGAACACGGCTCTTCCGATCGGATCGAACAGCGGCGGCCGGCTGTTGCGGGGACCGACCGCGTCCCGCCAATCGCAGAACAGCCCGTGGTAGTAGGAGGTGACCTGCGGTGACAGCCGTCGCAGATAGCGCACCGTGTCGCGGCGAAAGCCGCGGATATTGGGTATCGGAGAATCCTCGCCGACCCAATACGCGTCGGTGCCGTCAGCGTAGGTCGCGGTGCCGAAGACGTACGGGCTGACGGTCCCGATCGGACGGTCGAGGGCGACGCGGAGCATCGCTTGAGGTGCCATGCGCCATCACGGTACCTTCGCAGGCGATGATCCGCAACGAATGCGTGCGGCGCTGCCGATGACACGCCAACGCGTTCCGATTCTGGTGTACCATCACGTCTACGCCGACGATGAACCGGAATTGACGGGTGCGGTCGGGAACGCGGGAGCCGGCTGTATCGGTCGATCTCAGTTCCTACAGCAGGTGCGTTACATCGCCGAGCACGGGTGGGAGGTGATCTCCACCACCCGGGTTGTGGACTGGCTTGCCGGCGACCATACGGCTTGCGAGCACGGGGTCTTCCCGAGGAAGGCCGTGGCACTGCACTTCGACAACGGCTGGCTGGACACCTACTCCGTGACGTTGCCGATCCTGCAGGACGCCGGCTTCGCCGCCACCTGCTTCCCGATCACCGATGGGGTCGAAGCCGCTACCGTCGGGCAAGCCGCCACCGTCCGCACGCTTACCGAAGGCGTTGTGGAAAAGCCGTTCATGACCTGGGATCATCTGGCGCGGCTGTGTGATGCCGGGTGGGAGATCGGGGCGCACACGGCGACGCACTGCAAACTCGCCGAGAGCCACGCGGCCGGCGGCGATGAGGCCGTGCTTGCCGAGGTGCACACCTCCAACGATCTGTTTCAGCAGCGCCTCGGCCTCACCCCGGACCACTTCGCGTACCCGAGCGGCTCGCGCAGCGCTCGCACGGATGCGCTGCTGGCGCGGCACTACCGATCGCTTCGGCTGTGGCACTTCGAATCGCCCATTCGCTGGACCTTCACCGACTCCGGCACCTCGCCGCTGGCGCTCGACTGCCAGAATGTCGACGTGCGCGTGTCCTTCGACGAGTTTCGGAACATCTTCGACGAAGCGTTGGCGGCCTGACCGGACCGCGACCAAAGGGCATTCGCGCGATCACCACCTATCCGTTCGAGACAGAGTGGCTGATAGGCGAGATCCGGTGCCACGACGTGCACAAGCCCGGTGTGCCACAGACAGGCGAGTGGGCTCGCCTGCGCGACGCTGATCGAGCCCGAGAAGAGCCGCACGCTGTGCGGCCAGAAACACCGATACGAGACCGCACACGACTTCACCTTCAGCGGCGACCTGGTCCCCGGCGAACCGTTCACCGGCAGAGCGCGCCTGGTCGTGCGCAACGTCGGCCCCTTTCCCGCTGCCGTCGGCGAGATCGATGGGATGTGGCGCGAGTTCGAAACGGCGCTCGGCGCGGGCGATACGGGCTGCTAGAGTCCTGACGCGGCGGCCGGCGCGCTCATGACGAGCGCTGGTCGCGCACCAGCTCGCCGAACAGCTCGGGCTTGCGCGTGCGCAGCGTGTAGTTGGCGTAGCTGCGAGCCTTCGCCAGCAGCTCCGCGTTCAGATCGCAGACGATCATCTCGTCCCGTACCGTCTCGGTCTGCGCTTCGGCGAGGATCGCGCCTTCGGGTGAGAAGATCAGCGCCGCGCCGGGATGGTGCGGCTGGTTCATGTGGTCTTCGGGGTACCCCGGCACGGTGCCCGCTCGCCCCGCCTGGTCGGCCAGCACGCAGAAGCAGGCGTTCTCTATGGCTCGCATCGAATAGCACATGGCGAAGAAGTCGCGGACGTGACGGCGGGCGGCGGCCTGTGAGGCCGGCGTCTGGTCCCAGCGGCCCTGGCGCGCGGCATGCGGCATCAGGATGATGTCCGCGCCCTTCAGCGCGACGATCCGTCCCACCTCGGGAAACTGGTTGTCGTAGCAGATGACGGTGCCGACCCGGCACGCGCCGATGTCGAACACGGCGATGTCGCGCCCGCCGGCATAGAACAGCCCCTCGTCGCGCGAGAGATGGATCTTGCGCTGCTTGCCGATGAAGCCGTCCGGGCCGAGCAACACCTGCGTGTTGTAGACGACGTCGCGCTCCTTCTCGCTGAGCCCGACCGACAGGAAGAGCTTGCAGCGCGCCGCGATCTCGGCCAGCCGGCGGACGCTCGGGCCGTCGGGAACCGGCTCGGCCAGCTCCCAGGTGTCAGGGTTGCAGTGGCCGTGCACCACCAGCTCCGGGAACAGCACCAGCTCGGCGCGGTCGGCGGCGGCCTGTTCGCTGAATTCGCCGATCCGGTCGAGGATTGCCGCGGTCTTGCCGAACGGACTGTTCATGCTGACGGCGGCAACGCGGATCGACTGCACCGGGAACCCCCGAGCCTTACCGGCGCGGCCGGAAGATGTGGGTGGCGGTGCCGAACAGGACTTCGCTCGCCTCCATCAGCGTCTCCGACAGGGTCGGATGGGGATGGATCGTCAGCCGCATGTCGGTGGCGACCGCCCCCATCTCGATGGCCAGCACCGCCTCCGCGATCAACTCGCCGGCGCCGGGACCGGCGATGCCGCAGCCGAGCACCCGCTCGTTGCCGGGGTCGACCAGCAGCTTGGTGAGCCCTTCGGAGCGGCCCAGCGTGGTCGCCCTACCGGAGGCGCCCCACGGGAAGCGCGCGACCTGCACGTCGCGGCCGTTCGCCTTGGCCTCGGTCTCGGTCAGCCCGCACCAGGCGATCTCGGGATCGGTGAACACCACCGCCGGAATGGCCTGCGGCTCGAAGGCGACCCGCTTGCCGGCCGCCGCCTCGGCGGCGACGCGCCCTTCGTGCGATGCCTTGTGCGCCAGCATGGGCTGTCCGGCCACGTCGCCGACGGCGAAGATCGTCGGGTCGCCGGTGCGCTGCTGGTCGTCGTGCTCGATGAAGCCGTCCGCACCGACCTTGGCGGCGGTGTGCTCCAGGCCGAGGTCGCCGGTGTTCGGCACGCGGCCGACGCTCACCAGCATCCGGTCGTAGGTCTTGGTGCCGTCGGCCGCTCCCGACAGGGTCACCGCCAGCCCGCGCTCGGTCTCCTTCACCTCGTCCACGCGGGTGCCGGTGTGGATGGCGGCCAGCGAGCCGCGCAAGCGCCGCTCCAGGATGCCGACCAGGTCGCGGTCGACCCCGGGCAGCAGGCCGTCGGTCATCTCCACCACGGTCACGGCGCTGCCGAGCGCGGCGTAGGCGCTGCCGAGCTCCAGCCCGATGTAGCCGCCGCCCACCACCAGCAACCGCTTGGGCACGTCGGGTAGCTCCAGCGCGGAAGTGGAGTCCAGGACGCGATCCGAGTCGAGGGCCAGTGCCGGCACCACCGCCGGCCGCGATCCCGTGGAGACGACGGCATGATCGAAACCGACGCGTTGTTCGCCCGCGTCCGTGGTCACGGCGATCTCCCGGGAGCCTGCGAAGCGGCCGCGGCCCTGCAGCAGCGTCACCTTGCGCTGCCTGGCCAGCGACCCCAGGCCGCCGGTCATGCGCCCGACTACGGACTCCTTCCAGCCGCGCACCTTGTCCAGGTCGATGCGGGGTTTGGTGAAGCGGACCCCCCATTCCTCCGCGTCCCTGGCGTCGCCGATCACCTTGGCGACGTGCAGGAGCGCCTTGGACGGGATGCAGCCGCGGTACAGGCATACGCCGCCCGGGTTCGGCGCCTCGTCGATCAGGGTCACCGACAGCCCGAGATCGGCCGCCAGGAAGGCCGCGGCATAGCCGCCGGGTCCTCCGCCCAGGACCACCAGCCGTTGCGTGCTCACCGCGCGTATCATCGCCACGCGGGGCCGGCAGGGCAAGCGCCGCCGCAGGTGCCCGTGCGGGGCGTCCGTTCAAGACCGCCCTCATGCGCACACGACGGCCCTGAACGGTGGTATATTCCGGCACGGGAGGACTCGAAGATGACGATCATCCTGAGCATCGCGATCATGATCGCCGTGGTGGCGGCGTTGTCGATCAAGGTGCTGCTCGGGCGTGAGCGCGAGGTGAAGCGCTTCGGCTGCGGCAGCTTCTCTCCCGCGGGGCCTGCCGGCCCCGGTCCGGCGTCCTCGACCTGCGGCGTGTGCGGGGCGGAGGAAGGCGAAGCGTGCAGGGACGAGGAGGATTCCCTGGCGGCCCCTTCCGCCGATCGCGACGACTTCTCGCGCAACTGAGTCCCGGCGGCCGGCGACGGACCGGCCGGCCCACGGAACGGCACCGCCGATGAACGATGCCTCCGCGTCCTCCGGTCACTACCGCCGCGCGGTCGACCGGCTCATGGGGCTGGCCGACTTCGAGCGCGCCCGCCACAGCCCGGCACACCGCACCTTCCGGCTCGACCGCATCCGCGCGCTCCTGGAGCGCCTCGGCGATCCGCACCTGCAGGTGCCGACCCTGCACGTCACCGGCACCAACGGCAAGGGCAGCACCTCGGCGATGCTGAGCTCGATGCTGCAGGCGCACGGCCTGCGGGTCGGGCTGTACACCTCGCCGCACCTGCTGCGGGTGACCGAGCGCATCCGCCACGGCCTGGATCCGATCGACCCGGCGACGTTCGCGCGGCTCGTCGACGCGGTCTGGGGTCCGCTGCAACAGGTCGCGCGGGACACGCCGTACGGGGAGCCGACCACGGTCGAGGCGCTCACCGCCATGGCGCTGCTGCACTTCCGGGACGCCGGCGTCGACGCGCAGGTGATCGAGGTCGGCCTAGGCGGTGAGCTCGACTCCACCAACGTGGTGGCGCCGTCGGTCTGCGCGATCACGAACATCAGCTTCGATCACGTCGCCGTGCTCGGGCCCACCATCGAGAGCATCGCCCGCGCCAAGGCCGGCATCATCAAGCCGGGGGTGCCGATGGTGCTCGCGCCGCAGATGGAAGGCGCCCTGGAGGTCGCCCTGGGCGTGGCTGCCCGGCAGCGGGCGCCGGTGACGCAGGTCGGCACGGACGTCCGCTGGTCGGTGGACGGCACGGCGGGTGGCCGCCAGCGGTTGCGCGTGGAGACGAGCCGCGCCTGCTACCGCATCGACCTGCCGCTGGCCGGCGACTACCAGGGGGAGAACGCCGCGGTGGCGGTCGCCGCGGCCGAGATCTTCCTGGGCGAGCGCCTGGATCATGAAGCGGTGCTGCGCGGCATGGCGGACGTGCGCTGGCCCGGCCGGCTGGAGCACCTGTGCTGGCGCGGCGTGCAGGTGATCGTCGACGGCGCGCACAGCCCGTACGCCATGCAGCGCATGGTGGGCGCGCTGGACGGACGGGTCGACCCGGCGCGGACCGTTGCCGTGGTCGGTGCCCTCACCGGCCACGACCTGGTGGAGACCCTGCAGCCGCTGCGCCGCCTCACCGGCCGCGCGTACGCGGCGCGCTCCCACCACCCGCGCGCCGAGCGGCCGGAGGCGGTGGCCGCGGCGCTGGAGCGGGAGGGATTCACGGTGCTCGGCATCGGCGACGACGTCGCCGCCGCCACCGGCGCCGCGGCGGACGGAGCGCCGCACACCATCATCGCCACCGGCTCGCTGTCGGTGGTGGCCGAGGTGATCGCCTGCGTGCGCGGCATCCCGATCGAGACCTACCCCACCATCCGCGGCCGCGCGCCGCACCCCCCCGCGCGCGCGCCGGACTCGCCGCACACGGTTCGTCACGGACCGCGGTGATGTCGAGCTCGGCGATCCTGGCGCTGTACCTGGTGCTGTTCGTGCTGCAGCGGCTGGTGGAGAGCGGTCTGGGAATCCTCAATCTCCGCCACGGGCGCGCGCAGGAGGCTCCGCCGCCGGCGCTGGCTGGCGCGGTCGACGGCGACACGCACGCGCGCATGCGCGAGTACACGCAGACGCGCGGGCGCTTCGCGCTGCTCACCGACACGGTGTCGGCCGTGGCGGTGCTGGCGGTGGTGCTGAGCGGCGTGCTCGGCACCCTCGACCGTGCGGTCGGGCAGCTCGCCCTGCATCCCTACCTGTCGGGAGGGATCTACGTGCTGGCCGTGGGCGCCTTCTTCACGGTGATAGGCATCCCGGCGGCGCTCTACTCGCAGTTCGTCATCGAAGAGCGTTTCGGCTTCAACCGCACGACCTTCCGGCTGTTCCTGCTGGACCGCCTGAAGGGCGGCCTCATCTCCCTGGTCATCAGCGCGATCGTGCTGCTGGTGCTGTTCGTCTTCATGGACCGCGCCGGCAGCCTCTGGTGGCTGTACGCGGGCGGCGTGATCATCGCCTTCCAGTTCGTGCTGATGGTGCTCTATCCCACCGTGATCGCGCCGCTGTTCAACCGCTTCGTCCCGGTCGACGAGGGCGAGGTGCGGACTCGGCTGGCGGAGCTGGCGCGGCGGCTGGGCTACCGCCTGCGCGGCATCTTCGTGATGGACGGCAGCAAGCGCTCCAAGCACAGCAACGCGTACTTCACCGGTTTGGGCCCGGTGAAGCGCATCGTTCTCTTCGACACGCTGCTCGGCCAGCTCGATCCGGGCGAGATCGAGGCCGTGGTCGCGCACGAGATCGGCCACGAACGCCTGCGCCACATCCCGCAGCGGCTGGCGCTGTCGGTGGCGGCCACGGTGGCGGCGCTCTGGGTCCTGAGCCTGCTGCTGGACCACGCGCCGCTGTTCGCGGCGTTCGGGATCGGCCAGCCCAGCCACCACGCGGCGCTGGTGCTGTTCAGCCTGCTGGCCGGGCCCTTCACGTTCTGGCTGGGGCCGCTGTCGGCGCTGTGGTCGCGCCGGCACGAGTACGCCGCGGACCGCTTCGCCGCGAAGGCGGTCGATTCACCGCGGCCGATGGCCGATGCCCTGATCAAGCTCAGCCGCGACAACCTCGCCAACCTGGCTCCCCACCCGTGGTACAGCTTCTACCACTACTCGCATCCGACCCTGGTCGAGCGGCTGGCGGCGCTGCGGGCAGCCTGACCGCGCTGTCGCGCCTCCGTGTCCGTCCGATGCTGACCGCCGCCGCCCTGGCGCTCGTCGTGGTGGCGCTCGCCGGCGCATGGCTGGGACTGCAGCGGCGCGTGATCTACCCGCGGCCGCGGCATCCCGCGCCGCCGCAGCTCCCGGCCGGCACCGAGACGGTGTGGCTCGGCCGGGGAGAGGACGTGGAGGCGTGGTTTCTCGCTCCCGCTCCTTCCTCCTCGCCGTTTCCGGTGGTGATGTTCATGCACGGCAACGGCGAGTTGATCGACGACCACGTCGACGTGCTCGAGCTGACCGGGGAGGGTCTGGGCGTGCTGCTGGTCGAGTACCCGGGTTACGGGCGTTCGGGCGGCAGGCCGAACGAGCGCTCGATCACCGCCGCCGTGGTCGCGGCGTTCGACTACCTCGGCGCTCGGCCGCAGGTCGACGCGGAGCGCATCGTCGCCTACGGGCGGTCGATCGGCGGCGGCGCCGCGTGCGCCCTGGCCGCCGTCCGGCCGGTGGCGGCGCTGGTGCTGGAGTCGAGCTTCACCCGCCTGGCCGACCTGATGCCGCGGTTCGTGCCGCGCGCGCTGATGCTCGACCGGTTCGACAACCTCGCGGTCGTCGCGTCAGGCGGCGCGCCGGTGCTGGTCCTCCACGGCGAGCGTGATCGGATTATCCCGTACGCGCACGGCGAGGCGCTCGCGCAGGCCGCCGGCACCACGCCGGTCCGCATGGCGTGCGGGCACAACGACTGTCCCACGCCGCTGCGCGACGTCGTCCGGTTTCTGCGGGAGCACGGCATCCTCCCCGGAGGCGTCGGCGGCCGAGTCACTCGAACGTGATCGAGAACAGCTCCGCGCTGCGCAGGCTGACGTGCAGGGAGACGGGCCGATCGGCAGGTACCCCCAGGTCGGCCTCCCCGCCGCACCAGGTCAACAATCGGCCCGCGTGGTCGCCTACTAGCGGGTCGCAGTCGGCCGCCGACCGCCCCTCGACGCCGTCGATGCCGATGCGGACGCGGCCGGCCATGGGCGTGCGGAAGTCGAGCCGCATCCTGCGGCCCGCCGGCAGGATCGGCGGGGTGTGGAACTCCCCCTCGTAGTCGCCGACCACGGCGCAGAGCCGGTCTTCCGGCCACCACGCCCAGCCGGTGCGCATGGCGTCGAAGACCCGCTGCCAGCGCGGATACTTGTGCGGGTAGCCGACGCCGGAGTAGGGGATGGCGATGCGGCCGGAGCCGAACGGGACCAGGTCCTTGCCGGTGCCGATGAACTCGCTGTCCCAGGCTCCCGGCTCGCCCGGGGACAGCACCGGCCCGCCGGGAACCTCGCTCCAGGCGATGCCGTCGGCGCTGGAGTACAGGCGCACGTGGCTGCGCTCGGTGAAGCGGTGGTAGAGCATCGGCAGCATCAGCCGGTACTCCGGCGCGCCGGGATAGAGGCTGTGGCCGTTCAGGTAGTAGTCGTAGTCCGGCGGGTCGTCCAGCCGCGGCCAGATGACAGGCTCGACCGGCCCCCAGTGCGCGAAGTCCGGCGCCTCGGCGCGGCCGATCCAGCGCCGCCCGTCGCGAAACAGGCGGGTGTACATCACGTACACGCTCAAGTGCTCGTCCCAGAAGACGGTGGTGTCGGTGTCGCTGGGGTGCAGGGTGAACGGCTCCGGCAGACTGCGCCACGTGATCCCGTCCGGCGACACGGCGGCGAACATGCCGTAGCGCCGCTCGCCGGACATGCGCGCGTCCCGGTGGCGCGGCTCGCGGCGCAGGTAGGCGTCGAGGTGCGACGGGAACGCGCCTTCGTCGAAGCTGGCGCAGTAGATGAACTTGTAGCGCTCCTCCGGCGGCGCGTGCGGGTCGATGAAGAATGACATGCCGTCGAAGTTGCGCCGGGCCGGGACCTCGATGCGCGAGCGGGTCGGGGCGCTCCAGTGCAATCCGTCGGGCGACTCGACCGAGCAGATCTCCACCAGCTCCGGGGGCCGGCGGTGGGCCGGCGCGCCGGTGCCGAAGCGGGAGATGCCGTTCACCTGCAGGTACCAGGAGCGGTAGCGGCCGTCCTCGTAGACCACGTGCCCGACGTCCGGGAGTCCCTCGATCACGCCCGCCTTGCGGGCCGGCTGCGCCTGCAGGCGGATGCCGCGCGGCACCGACGGCTGCTCCGCCCACATCGCCACCGGCTCCCCCGGCGGGTTGCCCACCCGGTACCGCTCTCCGTCCGCGGTCAGCCACGCGACCGACCCGCAGTCGACGTCCCGCCAGTCCGTGAACAGGATCTTCCGTCTGCGCAAGGACCTATCGGAATCCAATTCTACGCTCATCGGCCAACGATAGCAGACCCAGAGCGATAGCCGTGCGCTCCCCGAGCGGTCTCCTCTGGATCAGAGCAGAACGTGACTGACTCACGGCGTGACAGGTACGATCTGAAGTCTTCAGGGCGAGCACCAAGCCGCCGAACCTATCGCTATGGGCACTGACATCGTTGGATCGACACCCCGGAGTACTCGGAGACCCGGTTAGCGGATGGCGGCGGCGTACTCCGACTCGGAGATTGCGGCTCTCATTCGTGAACCCAAGCCCCTGCCGGACGACTGGAGCACGCGGACCACCTTGAGGCCGAAGCGCGGCCATCACGAGCGGCATCTCGACGTGGTCGGGGAGAGCGGGACCGAGTTCCGTCTCATTCTCAGGCAGAACACCATCAACCGGCTGGACTTCTCGATCATCCTGGCCGTGCTGGTCCCGCATCTTCTCAGGTGTTTCGGCTCTGCCGCTACAACGGCAGGAGCCACGAACACACGAACCACATTGAGGGAGATACGTTCTACGATTTTCACATTCACCGTGCGACGGAGCGCTATCAGATGCTTGGAGCGCGCGAAGACGCATACGCCGAGCCGACGGATAGATACGGATCGTACTACGATGCTCTTCGCTGTGTGCTCAAAGACGCGAGCTTCCGTGTTCCTTCGAAACAGCAGGGCGACTTGTTCGAAGGGGAGGTAGGGCCATGACCATGCATGCCGTGGCGCACGACTTTCACGCGAAGGTATCCGCCAAGGTAAGACTGGCTGGGGAGGGAGTGGACCGGTACCGCGTGTTCACGCCGTTTCTGTTCGAAGACGGCGATCACCTGTCGATCGTCCTCAAGAGGGACGGAGCGCAGTGGGTGCTCTCCGATGAGGCGCACACATACATGCACCTTACCTATGATCTGGAGGAGCGGGACATGCAGCGCGGAACGCGGCAGCAGATCATCTCCAACGCGCTGTCCACGTTCCAGGTGGAAGATCGTGAAGGCGAGCTGGTCCTCGCCGTGCCCGACGAACGGTACGGGGATGCTCTCTACTCCTTCGTTCAGGCGCTGCTCAAGATCAGCGATGTGTCGTTTCTGTCGCGGGAACGAGTGCGGTCCACCTTCATGGAGGATTTTCGGGCCCTGCTGAGCGAAGCGGCGCCCGAAGAACGTCGAGACTTCGACTGGAGCGATCCCGAGCACGATCCCCACGGGATGTATCCCGTGGATTGCCGCATCAACGGCATGCAACGCCCCCTCTTTGTCCACGGCCTCACGAGTGACGGGAAGACACGAGACACCACGATCGCGTTGCTGCAATTCGAGAAGTGGGATCTCAAGTTCCGCTCCCTGGCGATATTCGAGGATCAGGAGTCGATCAACCGCAAGGTGTTGGCGCGCTTCAGCGACGTCTGTGAGAAGCAGTTTTCGAGCCTGACCGCGAACCGCGATCGGATCTCCCGCTTTCTTCAGGAGAGCATCGTGGAGTGACACGGAGGCGAGCATTGAGCCGGACGGCGGACGTGAGGAGTTGACAGTGTCCTTCCAGGACGAGGTGTACTTGATTGCCGACGAGCTGCGGAGCATCGCCAACGCGGGAGCGTTCTATGCCGAGAACGAGTACGACCGGGAACGGTACGGCCGCGCCCTGTCGTTGAGCGCTCGACTGGTCGCCGCGATCGAGGCGAGGTCGGCGGACGACGTGATAGAGGAGTACAGGCAGAACCTCATGCACGTTGCGCCCCTGGTCGGCGCCGATGCGGCCGTCTTCCGCGATGGAGGCATGCTCTTGATCAAGCGCGAGGACAACGGCCTCTGGGCGATGCCGGGCGGAGCCACCGATGTCGGCGAGACGTGGGCGCAGTCGGCTGAGCGCGAGCTGCGCGAAGAGACAGGCGTAGTGGGGACCGCCACGAAGCTGCTCGGCGTCTTCGACTCCCGCCTGTGGAGCTCGCTCACCAAGTATCACCTTTACGCAGGCGTCTGGCTCGTCGAGCCGCACGACGACCGGAACCCGATAGCAGGGCCTGAAACGACCGGCGCAGGCTTCTTCCCCGAGCACGACCTCCCCGCGTTGGACCCCGGTCACGAACGCCGGGTGCCGATGGCATTCAAGCTCGCCCGTGGAGAGCTGCCGGTGCCTTACTTCGACCCGACGCCGTAGGGCACGCGTCGCGTCCGTCCCCACCAGCGTTTGCCCGGCTTCAGACCATTCCCATGTCTCGCGAGAGGCTCGTCAACCGAGCCGTTTGACCGCAGTGGCCCTTTACGTGTTGGCTGTATCCTCGCCGGGCCCATAGCTCAGTCGGTTAGAGCGGCGGACTCATAATCCGTTGGTCCAAGGTTCGAGTCCTTGTGGGCCCATCCTCCGGCGGTCGTCCGGTCAGGCGGCACGCGCTAAGCTGCCGGGTCATGTACGACCCGGACCTGCACCTGTTCGTCGACGACGACCGCATCCACCAGATCATCAACCTGCGCCGCGTGCTCAACCGGCCGGCTTTCACGCCGGAGCCGGTGGTGCAGGGTGACGCCGAGTGGGAGCTCGGCTGCGGGATCGTCGCCTGGGGCTCGGTGATCCGCGAGGAGGACGGCCGCCTGCGGCTCTGGTACCAGCTCAACGACTACGCCAACCGGCAGGTGGCCAACGCCTACGCGGAGAGCAGCGACGGCATCCACTGGGAGAAGCCGGAGCTGGGGCTGATCGAGTGGCGCGGCAGCACGCGCAACAACCTCTACTTCCGGTTCCCGGACGATCTGGCGCCCGGCAACGTCAACGCCATGGACGGCTACACCATGGTCCGCGACGACGACGCTCCGCCGGCCGAGCGCTACGCGATGATCGCCTTCATGCACGACAACCGCATGTGGGCGCGCGCCCACCCGGACCAGCACGACCGCTACATCACCGACGAGGAGATCGAGCTGGCGAGCCGGGCCAGCGGGCTCTACCTGTGGAAGAGCCCCGACGGCATCCACTTCTCGGGCGCGCCGGAATTCATCCAGCCCACCCACGGCGACTACCTCAAGGTGATCCGCGACCACCGCAACGCGCGCTGGATGATCAACATGCGCGCGCCCTCCTACCGGAACCCGGAAACCGGCCACCGGCACCGGCGCAACGTCGGCCTGGCCACCTCCACCGACCTGCGCACCTGGTCGCCGATCGAATCGCTGTTCCTGAACGACGCCGAAAGCGCCTTCGGCCGCCTGTGGGAGTGGCACGGCCTGACCCCGTTCAATTACGGCGACATGGACCTGGGCTTCCTGGACATCCAGGACAGCGTCTTTCCGACCGGCATCTGCGAGCTGGTCAGCCACCGCGACGGCCAGCCGTGGCGGCGCGTCGCCCCGGACCGGCCGTTCCTGGACAACGGGCCGGAGGGAACGTACTACCGCGCCGGCGGCATGCCCCTGCACAACGAGCCGATCGTCGTGAACGACGAGCTGCTGCTCTACTTCAACACCGGCTCGTCGCGGCGGCCCGACGAGCGGCCGATCCATCCGCGCGTGATCGGCGCGGCGAAGATCCGCCTGGACCGCTGGATGTCGCTGTCGCACGGCCACTGGAAGACGCGCGAGCCGACCGGCATCGTCGTCACCAAGCCGGCCGTGATCGCCGGCGACACCCTGGAGGTCAACGTTGAGACGCGCTGGGAGTCGGTGCCGCGCGGCGGCAGTGTCCGCGTCGGCGTGCTCAACCCGGACGGCACCGTGATCGACGGGTACGGGCTGGACGACTGTGAACCCGTGCAGGGCAACCACCTCCGCGAACGGGTGCGGTGGCGCGACCACGCCGACCTGAGCGGCCTGCGCGACCGCACCGTGATGCTCGTGTTCGGGGTCGAGCAGGCGTCCCTGTACAGCTACCGGCTGGCGGTGCGCGAGCCGTAGGCGCCGCCCTCGTCGCGGGCGAACCACCGCACCGGATGCGCCGATTCGCGTTCCCGGAAGGCGCCGGTGGCCGGCTCCACCAGCCGCTGCTGCACGCGCCCGTCGGTGCCGGCCAGCAGCCAGCCGAAGTCCCAGCCGCCCGACCGGTAACGCAGCGGGACCGTCGGCGCGACCCGCACCAGCGGATGTGTCCCGGCCACCACCGTGCCCGACTGCGTCATGTGCCAGCTCGCCCCGACGTGCACGAACACCTCGTGCGCGGTCGCGCCGCCCAGGTCCGCGCACAGGCCGCCGACGGCCACCTTGAGCTCAAGGCCTTGCTGCAGCGCCTCGCCCAGCTCGTCGATCGAGCCCGCGCGCACCCCGCCGCGCTCGTCGTGCGCCAGCACCTCGCGCCAGCGTTCGCTGACGCAGAAGCGGTAGCGGTCGAACCGGTACACGAAGTTGTGGCTGGGAGCCCGCGTGCCGCGGTCATGGGCGTCGAGCACCCGGTACTTGATCGGCCACGTGGGCTGCCCGGCAGGCTCCGGCGCCGGGGCGGCGCTGTCGAGCCGTGGAGAGGCGCATGCCTGCGACCCGTCCTGGTTGTAGAGGAAGAACGACATGCGCGGCTCTTCACCGAACGACATCGGCGTGATCGGCACGCGCCAGTTCATGATCGCCGCCACCCAGCGGTCGTCGAGCAGGTAGGTGACTCGGAACTCGGAGAGCTCGCGCACCGGCTCCGTGTTCGGGGAGCCGAGCTCGATGTGCTCGTGCCAGGCGAATTCCGTGTAGATGCGCAGGTCGGCCCCGCGCCGCACCGCCGCCGGATCGCCCGCGACCGTGCGCCGGTCGGCGTCCAGCTCCAGCAGGCAAACGCCCGGGTCCGACGGGACGTCGGCCATCAGCGGTTTCTCAGCGCTTTCTCTCGTTCGCGGACTTCCACCAGCAGTGACTCCGGCGAAGTTCGGGTGGCGATGCGCTGCAACTCGCATCGGAGGTACTCCTCCATGGACTTGCGCTGGGTGGCGGCTCGTGCGGCCAGTTCGTCCCGCACCCCTTCGGGGACTCCCTTGATGGTGATCTTCACCGGCATGAGCGCATCGTGCGCTCTCGGACAGCACGCTTCAAGCACGGTGTGCGAGTGCTCACAGGCGCGGGACTGCCGTGGGCGACCTATAATGAAACGACGAATGGAGCGATGGCAGCAGACGGCGAGCAGCGCGCCACCCTGATCGACCGGCAGAGCTACCGGTCGCCCGCGGACCGGCCGCCGGTCGAGCGGCCGATCCGTCTGGCCGTGATCGGGCTGGGGCCGCGCGGGCGCGGCAACGTGGTCGGCAAGGCGCTGGCGTACGCCGAGTACGAGCTGGCCGCGGTCTGCGACCGGCGCGCGAACCTCGTCGCCGGCGTGGTGGACGCGGTCGAGCGGGAGCACGGGCGCCGCGTGCCCGGCTTCACGGACTACGAGCGCATGCTGCGCGAGGTGGAGCCGGACGCGGTGGCGGTCACCACCGACGTCGACGTGCAGATCCCGATCGCCTGCGCGGCCATGGAGTCGGGGTGCCACGCGATGGTCGAGGTGCCGCTGTGCGACTCGATCGAGGACTGCTGGCGCGTGGTCACCACCGCCGAACGCACCGGCGCCGTCTTCATGCTCATGGAGCAGGTGCGCTTCTCCGGCTACATCCGCGCCTGGCGCCGCATCGTCGATGCCGGCGTCATCGGCAAGCCGCTGTTCGTGGAGGGAGAGTACTTCAGCTGCAAGGGCGGCGACGCCTTCTTCCAGGATGCCGCCGGCCGCTACCACGACCCCGAGCACGCAGCCGCCGCCGGCGCGGCGCCGACCTGGCGCCACACCATGCCGACCATCGTCTACCTGCCGCACGAGCTGTCGCCGCTGCTGTACGTGATCGACGACCGGGTCACGCGCGTGGTGGCCATGTCCACGCGCCCGCAGAGCTACCGCCACCCGGAGGTGCATCGCGCCGACCTGCAGGTGGCGCTGATGCACACCGCCTGCGACGTGGTGCTGCGCATGGCAGTGGGCCACAGCAGTGCGGCCATGCCGCGCGACACCGGCGGTGGCGAGAGCGCGCACTGGCACCACGTCAAGGGCGCTGCCGGCGTGCTGGAGTGGAACCGCACCCCGGACGGTGGCCCCAAGTTGTGGGTCGAGGACTGGGAGATCGACCAGCCGATCTCCGTGCCGTGGACGACCACCCCGCGCGACGCGCCGCCGGAAGCGGCGGCCAGCGGCCACGGCGGGCGCGACTACTACGTGTTCGCGCAGTTCGCGGACGCGGTTCTGCACGGCGTGCCGGTGGAGCTCGACGCGTACGCGGCCGCCGACACGGCGGCGCCGGCGATCCTGGCGGCCGTCTCGATCGACTCCGGCAGCGCCCCACAGGACGTGCCCGACTTCCGCCCCGGACCCGAACGCGCCGCGGGCGAGCTGCCCGCCGGTGTGCGGCTGTGACGGATCAGGGGGCGATGAGCGCTCCGGCCGCGGCGACCCCGCGGTACCACGCCGTCGGCCTCGACGTGGCTGCCCAGCACCATGCGCCGCGCACCGTGCGGCAGCTCGCCGGGCGCGCCGAGCCGCCGGCCGGCACGCGTGCCACGCCGGTGTCGCGGTTGCCGCTGCTGATCGACGAGCCGCGCTGGGTACGCTTCGCCGACCGCTGCTTCGCGCTGCGCGCCGAGGGCCTGTATCGCTTCTGGAATTGGGGACGGGCCGCCTGGGAGCGCCGCGACAGCCGCCCGCATCCGCTGGGCGGGCGCAGGAGCTACGGCTGCGTGATCCTGTTCCGGCGCGACCCGCTGGCGCTGCTGGCGGCGCTGGCGACCGTCCAGGTGCACGGCACCGCACACAACGGGCAGCCGCTGGAGGAGATGCTCGCGCAGGCACGGCGCGGAGCGCTGTCGCTCACCTGCGGGGAGGCGGCGCTGCTGGCGGCCCGGTTGCTCGCCGACCGGGGCTGGCGCGCGCGCGTGGTGGGCGCCCGCCGCGTCACCGGCCGCTACAACACGTACGACAACGGCCACGCCCTGCTGGAGTTCTACTGGCCGCGCTACCGCAAGTGGGTGCTGGCCGACACCGACATGGCGCACGTGTTCCCGGCCGGCGATGGCGGGCGCGCCGGCGGCTATCTGGGCATGCGGGAGGTGGCGGCGCGGATCGCGGCCGGCGAGGGCTTCGCGGCGCAGCCGCTCACCAGCACGCCGCCGCGCATCGACAGCTCGGAGGCGGTCGCGGGCGGCTTCTGCGGGTACGAGCAGTTCGTGCCCGGCTTCGGCGACGACGCCGAGCGCGACGCCTGGTACCGCGGCATGTTCGCGGCGCCCTATCATGTCGACGGCTCCACGCAGGTCTTCTGTGCCGCCACCGACCGCATCCGCCGGCTGCTTCAGCGCAATGAGCCGGGGGCCGAGGTGCTCTCGCCGGAAGCCTGGGCCGAACGCTTCTATCCGGGAGAGGTCCGATGACGCATGCACCGATCGCCGTGGTCACGCACCGCGACGACCCGAACCGCTTCCACCGCTACGTGGAGGAGATCCTGCTGGTGGAGGGCTACCCGTGGTTCCGGGTGCACGACCTTGCCGACGGCCCGCTCGATCCGGCCGCGCTGCGCGTCGCGGCGGTCGTGGTGGTCGCGGCCGTGACGCTCACCGAGGACCAGGAACGGGAGCTGGCCGCCCTGACGGCGGCCGGCGCGCGCATGCTGCTGTTGCGCCCCGGCCACCGGCTGGCGCGCGCGTTCGGGCTGGAGCCGTTCGAGGCGCTGGAGCCGCTGTCGCCCAGCGGATGGCCGCGGGCCGGCGGACCGCTGCTCCTGCGCGGCATGACCGACCGCTACGTGCAGGCCAACCCGGGCAACGCGCTGGCCGCGGCGCTGCCGGCGGCCGACCTGCAGTTCCACGAGCGCGCCGACCTGTACACGTGGCAGGGCGACGTCGCGGCGGTGGCGCTGTGGCTGGCCCCGTTCCTGGGGCAGCCGTCGCCGCACCCGGCCGTGGTCTGCACCCCGCACGGCGCCGGGCGGGCGGTCATCTACACCTTCGACCTGGCCGCCTCCACCGTGCGCTTCCACCAGGGGCGCCCGGAACAGGCCAGCAACGGCGCCTACCCCGACTACGACGCCGACGGCATGTACAAGGCCAACGACCTGTTCGTGGGCTGCCTGGACGAGCGGCTGATGGACCTGCCGCAGGCCGACCTGCACCAGGACCTGTTCGTGCGCGCGCTCGGGTGGCTGGCGCCCCATCCGCTGCCGCGCGTCTGGCACTACCCCGGCGACGCGCCGGCGGTGGCCCTGTTCGACGGCGACTCCGACGGCATGTCGCGGGAGCAGTACGAGGCCACGATGGCCGTCGCCGACCGGCATGACGTCCCGTACACCGTGTACGTGAAGAGCGACGACTACGACGCGCTCTCGCCTGCGCGCCACGAGCAGATCCGCGCCGCCGGGCACGGGGCCGGGCAGCACAACTGGAGCGGGCCGCGTCCTGAGCTCGAGGAGATGCGCGTGGGGCTGCGGGACCAGCTCGCCTCCTTCGAACGGCGCTACGGCTGCCGCGCGGTGAGCATCCGCGGCCACAGCACCATCTGGGTGGGCTGGACGGAGATGGCGCAGTACCTTGCGGCGGAGGGCATCCGGCTGGACGTGAACTTCGCGCCGATCCGTTACTTCGACCGCGGCTACCTGAACGGCAGCGGCCTCCCGGTCCGGTTCATGGACTCCGACGGCCGCTTCATCGACGTGTACGAGCAGGTCACCATCTCCACCGACGACGGCTGGCGGACCGACAAGACCTTCCTGCCGGCCAGGTCGCTCGACGAGTGCATCGCCGACTCCCGGCGGCAGGCCGACGACGCGCGCGACCGCTACCACACCGTCTACCACCCCTACTTCCACCCGATCAGCCTGGACGCGCGCGGGCTGATGCCGTGGTTCGACGCGATGCTCGCCTACACCGCGGACATCCCCCGCTTCTCCGACGTCGACTGGGTCGCCTTCAACGACGCCCGCCGGGCGCTGCGCCTGGAAGCGCTGGACTGGGACCCGCGGGCACGAGCGCTCACCTTCGCCGTCCGTGCCGACGCCGCGGTCGACGGCGCCACGCTGGTGTTCGAAGGCGCCGCCGACTCCGCTACGGTAGACGGCGAGCCGCTGCCGGTCACCTGCCGGGAACGGGAAGGCCGGGAGCAGTCGGCGCTGGTCGCCGAGCTGCCGCGCGGCACGGTACGGCGCTTCAGCGTACAGTGGGGCTGATGGACACGGGGGCCGGCCGGTGAGCTCGTTGCGCGACGTCCTGGCCTCCGACCGGGTGCTGCTCTACGACGGCGGCTTCGGGACGGAGCTGTTCGCGCGCGGCGTGGACCTGCCCAACAGCTCGCTGGCCAACGAGCTCCATCCCGACGCGGTGCGCCAGGTCACGCGTGCCTACATCGAAGCGGGAAGCGACCTGGTGCAGAGCAACACCTTCGTGGCATCGCCGCTGCACCTGGCGATGGCCGGGCGCAGCGCCGAGGACTCCGACGCGATCGTCCGCGCCGCGGTGCGGCTGGCGCGGGAGGCGGTCGAAGAGGGCGGACGGCCCGTGTTCGTCGCGGGCTCCATCGGCCCGTCGCCGGGCGCCATCGAGGCCGACGCGGGCGACACCACCTTCGGCATACCGGACGTCGAGGTGCGCGAGGCGCACCGCCTGGTGGCGGGGGCGCTTGCCTCGGCAGGCGCCGACCTGCTGTGCATCGAGACGATGTTCTCGGCCACCGAGGCGGCGATCGCGGTCGACGAGGCGCGTGCGTTCGGGTTGCCGGTCGCGGTCAACCTCACGCTCAAGTACACGCGTGACCGCAAGAGCCGGGCGACCGTGTACCGCACCGACTGGGGACACTCGTGCGCCGACCTGCTGGACCTGCTGGCCTCGGGCCGCTACGCAGCGGACGGCGCCGACTTGCTGCCTTTCGTGGACGTGATCGGCGTGAACTGCGGCGCCGAGCAGCGCCGCGCGGAGCACACCGGGATGCCCTACGCGGTCGAGGCGATCCGCCAGATGCAGAGCGCCCTGGCCGAGCGCGGCATCGCCGGCAAGCGGCTGATGGCGTATCCCAACGCCGGCATGCCGAAGATCGTCGCCGGCGCCACCCACTACGATCACACGCCCGGACACATGGCCTCACACGCGCCCGAGGTGGTGGCCGCAGGCGCGACGATCGTCGGCGGCTGCTGCGGAACCGGGCCGGAGCACATCCGCGCCATGCGCGCGGCGCTGGAAGGCGGCTGACTACCGCTCCGTCCCCCGGTCGGTCGCATGGAAAGAAACCGTCAAGCCGCGGCCTCTTCGTCGGTCTCGCTACGGCGCCGATCGCTGAGCAGGATCGCCGCAGCGTCTCGATGATCCCCTGCCATCACAGGTAAGAGGCCCGCTGGACCGCATTGGCGGCCCAGCCGGGAGATTCGATCCGGGAGCGTGCCCGCTGGCCATCTCCACCTCAATGAGGCGCCAGCCGCGGAGCTGGCGTTCGTTCTGGTGGCGTCCCGACGTGCAGCGGGTCTGTTTTGACTCCAATGAGGTTCGCTTCGAGCGACGCTCCATGATCCGCCGCCGGGGTCCTGCAACACAAGTGCCAGAACGGGACGGGAGGGAGGAACGTTGACCGCTGATCGACGAACCCGGAGTCCGGTCCGCAGGCGTGTTTCCCCGGCAGGCAGGGGAGGACGGACCGACCGAACCTTGACGGCCGGCCCGTGTCCATCGATACTATACAAACGTAGGGTGTCTGGCGCATTGCGAGGGGCGATTTCTCCGACAGGGCACAGGCTGGCCATTGACCCGTCAAGCCGTAGCCTTATCATGTCGATACCCTATCTGTAAGCATAGTAGGTGGGAGGGTTTCGGTCCTTTGGCGAACAGACGAATCATGTTGAAGGCCTGCGTGGCGGTTGCCCCTGCTCCAGCGCCCGGGCTCGGCTCGCTAGGCTTGGACGCCAGGGTGGAGGCCGATGTACGCGGATGGGATTGACGCCGTTGACAGGACATGGTAAGCTGCTTGCCATGAGGATATGCTGTCCCGCCTGCGGGCTGGCTGAGGTATCGCGGATCCTGCTGCATCAGAGGACCGCGAACTCGAAGACAAGACCGGCAGTTGATGGCCGGCAGGAGGTAAATGGGGCCCATGCTCAATCGTGAATGCCGCGACACCTCGTAGCGTCGCTACAGACCCGAGGGGGCGTGGGTTTCCTGCGCCGTATCAAATGTTCCTAAAAGGAGAACAACCATGAGAATCACTCGTGCGGCAAAGGTAGCCGCATTTCCGCTGACGGCACTGATCCTGGTGGCCCTCATCGCCTGCCAGGGACCTGCCGGACCGCCCGGAATCGCTGGCGGCAAGGGCGACACCGGCGCTGCTGGTACTGCCGGCGCTGCTGGTACTGCCGGCGCTGCGGGCGACGATGCGTTGGAGGCGTCCTCCATCCGGCCCGTGATCTTCAATCCGATCGTGGATGACACCGATAACGAAACGGACCTCAAGGCCACCGAGATGCTCGATCTGGACATGTACCTCACCGGGGGAGTCGCTGAAGGCCGGACGTTCGAGATCATCCGAACACAGGGATGGGTCGCCACATCCAACTACATGTTGGACGGAAGCACGCTGACGCTGACCGTCCCTGAAGGTTTCACGCCGACAGCGGAAGATCACGCTGAGGACGCCCTGATCCTGGTCGAAGCGACGGACACCGATGGAGAAAGCGCCGTCCTCTACGTCAAGGTGAGAGGAAACATCGCACCCGTGGTTACCGATGTTGACACAGAGATCACTCTGACAGTCGGCACGCAAGCCGTCGCGGCGCCCGATGGCGATTACAACACTGCAGATAATATCACGTGCGATATGCTCAACGTTTGTTCAATCGAGCTGGCCGCCACGGACGCCAATTTCCGGGATTCCTTGAGGTGGGAGTATTCCATCGGTAGAGGTGGTGACAATATCGAAGTCATGAAAAATGCGAAGGGCATCAGTATCCGCGGTGTCTCGGGTACCACCCCGGTGGATGCCACCACCGGTGCGGCCGGTACCAACGTGCCGGCGACCGTGTGGGTATGGGCCGTCGACGAAGGCGATTTGCCGGGAGCCGCAGCCGAGGAGGATGACACCGATAGCACCGCGAGAGATGAGAGCGTGGTGCCCGCGTCTGCCCGCGCAATCACCGTGACCGTCGACCAGGCGCCGTTCATGAGCAGCAGCGCAGTCGGATCCGTGTCCGTGACTACGGACGATGCGGACGGTAAGGTGGTAGGCCACGCGTACAATAACGAAGGTTCGGCCCTGATCGCCATTACGTACGAGCCGGTGTTCGTTCCTCCGGATGGAATCGCGCAGCTCAGTCTCGGGACCGCCTCCGATGCCAATTTCAACGGTATACCGATCTCCGTCATCGGTCGGAACGTCGGCAGCGTAACGTTGACCGTGACGGTAACGGAGTCGGGTACCGATGCTGCCGAGAACACCCCCGTTCAGTCGGCTATGTACACGGTCCTCGCTACGGTGGAGTCGTAACCGGGGGAGCTAACTCGACGACTAAGTCAGGGTTTTCTCCAAGCCGTCGGAAGAGTTCTCTTCCGACGGCTTCTTTCTGGCCTGCGCCGGGCCATGGGCTCTCGCCAGGAGGTGCGGCGTGCGCCGAGCATGCCAAGTCCCCCTCTACCGACCCGGCAGGGGGAACGGTGAGTTGAGACGGCAAGGGTGCCCGTCGCGACGCCGCCGTCAATTTCGCCATGACCGTCTTCCGTGGTGTCCCACATCGGCACGCTGAGCCGAACGGTTCAGGGGGGGCAGCCATCCCTCGCTCTCTCCTCGACCGATCCGCCTGAAAACGGCCTCCGTGACTGAACCGTTGTCCTGGAACGTCTGAGCGGTATCATGGAGCGCGATGATGGGATCCACCGAGACCGCCGGATCGGCGAGCCAGGAGGCGACCTTCACGGCGCTGACGGCCGCGAACGGAGCGGGCTACCGGCCGTTCGGATGGCAGATTCGCCTGCTCGGCCGCTTGGTAAAAGACGATGTGCCGACTAACGTGGAGGTTCCGACCGGGTTGGGCAAGACTGCCGTCATGGCGCTGTGGCTGATGGCGTTGGCCGCCGGGACGGACCTGCCAAGAAGGCTGATGTACGTGATCGACCGTCGCGCGGTCGTCGATCACGCCACGAGGTTCGCGGAGCGGCTTCGTCGCAATCTCCCGTCGACGCCGCTCGCCGACAAACTGGGACTGGGCGATCGGCCCCTGCCCATCTCGACGCCGCGCGGTGGGTTCGCTGAGAACGACGACTGGCTCGACGATCCTTCAAGGCCCGCCATCGTGGTAAGAACGGTCGACATGGCTGGGTCGAGTCTCCTGTTCTCGGGCTACGGCGTGTCGCGCCGGATGCGGCCTCATCACGCCGGCCTGCTGGGATGCGACACCTTGTTCGTGCTGGATGACGCGCATCTGTTCCCCCCGTTCGAGACGCTGCTCCGCGACTTCGCCGCGCGCCGTGACCACGCCTTCGGTCCCACAGCCGGCGTGCCGGCCCTCGCGCCGACACCGGCGGTCCGCTCGATGTCGCTGTCGGCCATGGGCCGCGACTCCGCGTTTCGCCTTCAGGACGACGAATGCGACGATCCCGTCGTCCGCGAGCGTTTGACTGCCCGCAAGCGCCTTGCCCTGATGTCGATCCACGATCCTGGCGATCTGTCCACCGAGCTGGCGCGGCGCGCGCTCTCGCTTGCCTTTGACCCGCCGGCGCGGGTACTCGTCTGCTGCGACCGGTGTGGGGACGCCATGCACGTCAAGAGCCGCATCGACCGGGCCATGTTGGAGCTAGTAGCCAAAGAGAAGCCGGACAGAGCCGAAGGGGTCAGCAAGCTGCTGATCGCCGAGATACGCGCGTACGAGCGGCAAAGATTGGAACGGTGGCTCGAACACCACGGGTTCCTCGGGCGTGCGCCGTCTCCGCTGCGGTCGCCAGCCATTCTGGTGGCCACGTCCGGCGGTGAAGCAGGCGTCGATCTCGACGCCGACCACCTGGTTTGCGACCTGGTCGCCCATGAGCGGATGGTGCAACGGCTAGGCCGGGTGAATCGGAGGGGAGTTGCAGAGCGGACCGCCCACGTAGACGTGCTCATCCCGAGCGCAGCGGCGCGCGGGGGCGGCCCCGCGCTGGATGCGTGCAAGGCCATCCTGGCGCGACTCCCCCGCGGTGCCGACGGCAGATACGACGCCAGTCCGCTAGCGGTCGTACGGCTGCAGTCCGACCCCTCGGTCGCCGGCACCATCGAGCGGGCCACGACGCCAGCGCCGCTCCATCCGGAGCTGACGCGCCCCGTCGTCGAAGCGTGGGCGATGACGTCGCTCACCGAGCATGCGGGGCGTCCGGAGGTCGAGCCCTGGCTGCGTGGGTGGGAGGGGAACGAGGAGCCACGCACCGCCGTCGTATGGCGGAAGTACTTGCCTTCCGAGAGCATTGCGGAGGCGTTCTTCGAGTGCGCCCCGATCCATCCTGCCGAGCGGCTGGAAGCAGCATGCATCGACGTGTCGAGCTGGCTGTTCGCGCGCGCGGACGATGTGGCCACCGGCGCCGCCGACCATGACGGGAGCGCTCGCGGCGAGGACGTCGTTGCCGTGGTCCTGAACGGGGCGGGAGAGGTCGTGACGGCTGCTTCGCTGAACCGGTTGCAGTCCGCCGCTCGGGATCCGCGACGGAAGCGTCAGTGGGAACGGTCACTGGCCGGCGCCACGCTGGTGCTGAGCGCGGCGATGAGAGGGCTTGCCGACGGCATGCTCGACCAGCATGCCGTCGAGTCCGTAGCAACCGCCGATGCGGACGAGAAGTGGCAGAGGATCCGAGACGAGCCGGGATCCGAGCAGCCGATGGTAAGGTTCCGCGTTCGTCCGCTGCGCCCCCGTCGGGACGGCGAAGGCCTGGAGAACGCGGAGCTTGACGGCTGGCGCCACGTCCGCACCTTCGAGACCGAGTACGGCGGTGACGGTCGCCCTCGCCGCGGATTGGCAGTATTCGCATGGCCTGGCGACGCGGGCGACGGGGATGTGCGTTCGACAGGCTCGTGGCTGAGACCACAGCAAGGCCACACGGACCGAGTCGTGGCGCGCGTCTCCGAGATGGTTGCCCGACTTGAGCTACCGGCGGCGGACGCTGAGGCGCTCCTCTGGGCCGCCCGCCTTCACGGCTGTCGGCACGAACTCTGCTCCCTCCTGAAGGCCGAGCAAGTCCATTTGCCCGCTGAAACTCGCGACCTGATCTTGCACTTGGTCGCCGCTCACCAAGGGCGTGCAAGACCCACGGTCACGATCGGTGGATGTGAGGCCGCCCCTCCGTCCGTGCTCGTAGCGACCGCCTGTAACGCCGCGTTGCGCTACGCCCGGTTGCAGCGGCGGTACGGGATCTGGGGGCTTGCTTGGCGCGAGGCGATCCTGCGGGCGGCCGACCGGAGCACGGCGAGCGAGGGTGCGGTCGGTGGCTGAGTCGGCGACTCCGGTCGATGTACTCAATCCCGGCCAGGTCTTCGCTTGTCTCGGGATCGTCGAAGCCGTCGAGGTGCTGCTAGGGCATGGGGCGGGCGTGTTCGACTGGGCGAACGGCCGTTTTCGGGTCACCGCTAGCGGCCCGGAGGCACCGGTCGCACGGGTGCTGCAGTTTCTCGTGGAAGCGGAGCTTGTGACGCGGGCACCGGCCCGCACGGCCCACGTCCGAAGATGGAAGAAGGGCTGGGGCGCAGTCCCTGAACTGGATCACCCGGGGCGTCCTTTTCCGTATCCCGATCCGCCGTCTCCGGCAACCTTGCCCGTCGTTTTGCGCAACGCGGAGCACGCCGAGATCGCCGTCGACTACTGGGGAGACGCCACCAATCGGGACAACGTCAAGTTCTGGGCCGGAGCCGCCGGCTACCCCGGCGCTGCGCTGCTGCGGGATGCGCAGGACCTGATCCGTGAAGGCATCCGCACGCACGGCTGGCGCCGGTTGCTGACTGATCCGTTCGGGTTGCCGGCCGCGCAGACGAGCAGTTTCCGGTTCGACTGGCGGCGGGACTATCTCCCCGTCGAGGCCGGTTTCTCGCCCAATGCCCACAAGCGGATTTCCATGGTGGGCTATCCGGTCGTGGAGATGCTGGCCGCGATCGGCGTCTCGCACGCGCGGCCGCGACGGTCGACCAAGCTCGAATATCGGTACGGGATCCTTGGCGGGTTTGAGCCGCTCGACGTCGTGTTCCTCCGGGCGGCGCTCGGGGCTGCGACCCCGCCTCTGCCGGGCATTCCGTTTCGCCGTTTCGTCATGCGCCTTGGATGGCCGGGGCGAGAGAACCAGGCCCGCTGCATAGCCCAGGTCGCCGAGGTGAGCCCCGATGACTGACGATCAGGTCGACGGCTGGGCCGACGACCCGCACGGGCCGGTGGCGCTCCATCTGCGCCAGACGCTCCTGCCGGTCGAAGGGCGCCGCGGGGTGATCTTTCCGCCGACCTATGCCTACGAGAACCCGGACGTTCACTACAACATCGACCGGCTGTCGGACGGGACGCTGATCGCCACGATCGACAGCGTGGGATCGCAGGCCAACCGCATGGAGGCGGTGTTCCTGCCGTCACGGAGCGCTGAGCCGGAGAATCCGCGCGCTGCGCTCGTTCCGCAGATTCGCATCTTCTGGGACGACCGGCGGTCGGTGTCGATCCTGCTGGAGGCCGGTCACCGCCTCGGCGACGCCATCGTACGCTCCACCGACCTCAGAGAGGCCGTGCGGGCCGCCTTCCTGGCCTTCGGACACGGGGATGCGTCGGCGCTGGCGAAGATCGGCCCGACGTCGCTGGTGTTCGGCGTCTGGGATTCGCGCGATACGCAGGCCAAGGTGCCGCGCGTGGTGCAGTCCGTCATTCGCGCGGAGGACGTGGAGGAATTGCGGCGCTCGACGCAGTACCATCCGCCGGTGGACTACGCCGCGCTCGACGTCTTCGCCGATGCCGAGCGCGCCAAGTCCGAAGGACGGCCGGCCCGCGCGCTCGCGGCGCGCGGCTTCGCCCACATCCCATCGGTGAACGCCCCCGGAGGCGTGATCGCCAGCGGACCGATTGTCCGGGACGTCACGGTCAACCTGATCGCGCTGCGGCGGCTGGACGGCCCCGAAGGTACGGTCCTGCGCCGGTACGTGCTCGGTCTGACCCTGGTGGCGGCGACGGCACCGCTGGACGGCTTCCTGCGTTCCGGGTGCCTGTTGACCCTCGATCCCGACCAACCGGGCGGGTGGGAGGCGATCGGCCGTACCGGGGAGCGGCGGTCGATTGAGCTGGACCAGGATGCGACCCTCGCGTATGCGCAGGCTGCCGCCCAGGCCTTCGGCGTCGGCGAAGACCGCGACGTGCGCTTCGACCGCGACTACGCCAGGGTGGACGCAAAGCGAAGGTCGTGACGCGGTCGCTCCTGATCGCGGTCCGCTTCCACGACGGCCGCTACCACGGCGAGGAGGACGGCTACACGGAGTCGGGCGGCTGGCCGCCGTCTCCGGGCCGGCTGTTTCAGGCGCTGGTGGCCGGTGCCGCGCGTGGCGGCGCGATCCCGGGGGACGACCGCCGCGCCTTGCGCTGGCTGGAGGAGTTGCCGCCGCCGCGAATCGCCGCCCCGCCCTGCCGGCGCGCTGCGGCTGTCCCCCGATTCGTACCAAACAACGACCTGGACGCCGTGGACGGCGACCCTCGCCGCACGGCCGAGATCCGGGTCGGCAAACGGTGGCGTGCGTGCCTGTTCGCTTCCGAGCAGCCGGTGCTGTACGTGTGGGACTTCCCGGAACGGCGGAGCCACGCCGAGCGGGTGTGCGCGCTTGCGCTCAGGCTCTACCAACTCGGCCGCGGCGTGGACATGGCTGCCGCCACGGGTACCGTCCTGGATCGTGACGCAGCGGAAGCCGTTCTCGCTGCGCATCCCGGACTGTTGCGGCTGCCGGCGGGCACCGGCCGGGTCACCGTTCCCCGGCCGGGTACGCTCGCCAGCCTCACCGAACGGCACCGGCGCGGACAGGAGCAGCTTACGGAGGACGAGCATGGCAGGACACTGTTCAGGCAGCCTCCGAAGGCGCGGCTCGGCTCCGTCGTCTACGACGCGCTGCCGCGACGCCTGCACTTCGAGCTCCGGCGAGGCGGCGCGCTTACGCCCTGTCCCCTTGGTACCGCCGCGGCATTGGTGACCTCCCTTCGCAACGAGGCCGCGCGCAGGCTGCAGGACGCACTGCCGTTGCGATCCGCGGAGATCGAACGGCTGGTCCTCGGCCGGGGCGCCGGACCGCGTGACCTGCCACTCCGTGTCCGCATCGTGCCGCTGCCTTCGATCGGGACGGGCGGGGGCGCCGCAGCCATCCGCCACGTCATGGTCGAGGTCCCGGCGGAGTGCCCGCTCCCGTGGCGTGACGTGGAGTGGGCGTTCGCAGGAATCGAGCCGTGCGATATGGCGACCGGCCGGCGGCTGGCCGGAGGTCTGGCGTCGAACGGCGTTCCCGTGCTTGCTGGCCGATATGCGCGCACGGCACGCGTGTTCCGGAGCGTGACCGCCATCGCCTTGTCGACCTCAGCGCGCACCGCCGGCCGACAGGACGTTCAGTATCGCCGGAGTGACGAAGAGGGAGCGGCATTCGCCGTGGCCCAGGCGCTACGGCATGCCGGTGTGCGCACGAGGCCGGCAAGCATCCACGTCCAACGCGAGCCGCTGCATGGGCAGGGTCTGCGTGCCGAGGCGTTCGCCGGCGGAACGCGGTTCTCGTCCTCGGCGATGTGGCACGCGACGCTAAGCTTCCGCGTGCTGATCGACTCCCCGCTGCCGATGATTTTGGGCGACGGCCGCTTCTGCGGCCTCGGCCTGATGGAGCCGGTGGCCGCACGCGCGGCTGTCTACGGGTTCGAAATAGCCCCGTCGCGTCGCGTCCGCCGCGTCGACGGGCCGGTTCTCGTCCGCGCGTTGCGCCGCGCCCTGATGGCGGTCGCCCGGGACGTTGAAGGGCGTGTGGACCGCTTGTTCTCGGGACATGAGCCCGATGGCCGCCCGGATCAGGCGGCTCCCCACCAGCATGTGTATCTCGCCGCCGACGGCGGCCGCTCCGGCAGTACCTGGATCACCAGACTGATTGTCTCGGCGCCATGGGCGGGTCGAGCGATCGGGATGCCTCCGCGCCGCGCGCGTGAACTCTTCGAGGATGTCGTGCATCGGCTCGAGGATCTGCGGGCAGGGCGGCTCGGCCGATTCCGCCTCCGTGCGGAGCCGATCGGCGGCAGGGACCCACTGGTCGGACCGGCACGGTTATGGAGGAGCGAAACGGAGTACGTGACGACGCGCCACCCGCGACGAAACGCCGACCCCGCGGCGTCCGTCGTCGAGGACGTGATCGCCGACTGCTTCCAGCGGCGGCTCCCGAGGCCCACCCGTGTGGAGGTGCTTCTTGTATCCGCCGGTCCACGTGGCGGCCGACCGCGGGCGCTCCTTGAGCTTCACTTCGCCACCGCCGTACGAGGACCGGTCATGCTCGGGCGGGACAGCCATGCCGGCGGCGGTCTCTTTCACGCTCAGGAATTCTGCTGACGGCTGGCATGCTCAGACCACGCCGCACCTCCTGGCGAGAGCCCTGTGGCGGACGCATCAGCAAGAAACGCAAGCAAAGGCAACGCAGCGGCTGGTTGGCTTGGCTCACTGCGGTTGCCAACCAACGGGTCCTCACTGTAGGTTGCCCGTGTCCGGCTCCATCAACCGAGACCACCTTCAGGAAGCCTGTATGCCGCCCCAACCGTACTTGCCGATCCACAACATGCACCAGCGTCACTATGGACTGACCAAACCAATCGCGAAATTGTTTACCGAGGCCGCGCGCGTCTGTCTAGATCGGCACCATTGTACACCCACCGAATTTGATCTGGACTGCAACGGTTCACGATCGAAAGCCACGGCCCGATGGCACCCAGCCGACAGGAGGACGCTCGGAGCATGGGCGAACAGTAACGAGGCAACAGAGTTTGGTGCCTGCGCCTGTGGCCTCGCAGCAGCGGAATTGTCGGGCCTCGTCGCCGTGGGTCGAGCAGAGACCATGACGGGCGCGGACTATTACATGGCACCGCCTGGAGGAGACCCACCCGAAAACTTTGAGAATTGTTCACGGCTTGAGGTGTCTGGCATCGATCGTGGAATGGCGGGTACAATCACACAGCGACTAAAGGCCAAGTTGGAGCAAGCCGAGTCAGGGAATAGCGACTTACCTGCCTTGGCAGTGGTCGTTGGCTTTAGGGCTCTCCTAATCGTGATGGCGGGTATAGTGGCGGATCGTACGCGCCACTGAGGGGATAATATGTCATGGATTGGGCACCATAGGGTTAGCGAGCGCCTCGCCTCTGAAGCTCAAGCCGAATTGCGAGCCGGTCACGATGAGCGCGCACGAACACTATACAGGCGGGCGGCTGACGCCGAACTTTGCGCGATCCGACACCTGGAACATGCGAAAACGCGCACACTTGGGATCTCATGGGTAAGCGTGGCGTCGTTGTACTACAAGGCAGGCATGCACGACCGGGCCGGAGAGCTTGCGTGGAGCGGTCTGAATCTATATTTGCTCCCCGAATTCGCCAAGCAACAACTCCGGAACTTGCTGCAATCGATTTGTGGGCCCGCTATTGCCACAGGTGTCATAGCGAGGTCGCTCCGAACACATCAGACACCCAGCTCACGACCTATGTCGCGACAATTGACTCGTGAGTTGACTACTACCAGGAAATGGTCCATGCCATCAAAGGACGAGTATAACGGTCGGATTTGGATCGCCATCGATCCCCGTCAGTTCAAGCATACGAACATCCTGATCGAACTAAGGCTAGCTGGTATTGAGGGAGTAAACTTAAAGGCCTTTGGTTCGCCGTCTGGGACAAAAACAACATCTTCGAGATCGTTGTGATGAAGGGGTAAGGTCGATGTCGGCAGAACACACTTGTTTCGTGATCTCTCCAATAGGAGAGCCTGACACGGAGGTTCGTCAGTCTGCAGACGACTTCTTCGATCTTATCGTGCAACCGTCGGTGGAGAAATTCGGATTCTCGGTGAAGCGCGCTGACAGAATCCCGGGGCCGGGTTCAATCAGTGAAGACATTCTCCGATATGTTCAAGAATCGGACTTGTGTATTGTCGATCTGACGGGGCACAATCCGAACGTGTTTTACGAGTGTGGCCGTCGACACGAGGCTGGGCGACCGTGCATTCAGTTGATTGAAACGTCACAGAAAATTCCCTTCGATCTCTCTGGAATTCGGACGATAAGGTACAACCTTAGCGATCCGCGGTCCATAAGAAGAACCGTTGTGGAGATCCAAGCATTCATCGAGGAGATCCGTAAGTCGGGTTTTTCGTCGTCTTCGTCGGGGGCGAGCATGTCTGCGATTGCGGACACGTTGACGCGCATTGAAAGACGTATCATGGACATAGGAGTGTCGCCGCAGTCTGCGGAAGGGGGTCCGGAAGCTTCCCTTCTGACTAACCCGGTGAAAGCCATGCAGGAAGCGATCGTTCAGGGCAATCTGTCTGCTCTTGTCGGGCTTCTCCCACGACTCGAGAACGCACTAGGCGCAAAGCACGATGCTGTGGTACAGGCGGCTTCCGTAGTGGCCCTAAACGGGATTGTCGCAGGGGCATCCGCACTAAAGCGAGCCCTGGAGGCCGACACCGAGGAACTCGGGACAGAGGCGTTTATGGCTGCTGTTTCGAGCATGGTGCAGTACTATGTTACCACGGATGATAAGGAAGAAGGGGCAAAGTACCTGGAGTCGGTGATAAACAAGGGCCTCGAAGAGAGGGGGGATCTTGACGGCTCTCAAAAGGCATACTTGTATAATCAGCATTCGATGGTTCAACACGGCGCGGGTTACTATGAGGAGGCGCTTTCTTCACTCGAGAGAGCGTTGGAGTTGGCACCGGACGACAGATCATATCTGTACAATCTGTCGGTGGTTTACGAGAGCATGGGGATGCTTGGTAAGTCGTGTGGGGCAGCCTCCAGGTCGATTGCGGATCAGGGGAAGCCGGATGTAGATCATTTGGCGCACGCAGTTGGAGTGTTTGCAAAGGCAGGTAGAGGGGACGATGCTGGTGCGGCGTTGGAGAGGTTGAAAAGAATAGACTCGGCGCGTGCAAAATTTGTGGCGACCGAGACGGGGAACTCACAGTAGGCGGCGGTTGAGGGGGCGGATCCGTGGGTGACTGTGAGGCGCGTGACTCGGGGCTACCGGCCCGACAGATTTCGCAATAACTAAATCGATGAGCAAGGTCGCGAAAGGGGCCGTGCACTGGGCCGACGCGACCGCGGAGCGGATCGTCCGCCAGCGCGGCGAGCGGGACTGCTACGTGCTGGCGGCCGGCATCACCCCGTCCGGGACCGTGCACTTCGGCAACATGCGCGAGATCATCACGCCGGAACTGATCGCGCGCGCCCTGCGCCGGACGGGCTACGGGGTGCGCTTCATCTACCTGTGGGACGATTACGACCGGTTCCGCAAGGTGCCGACGAACCTGCCGGGTGACGGCTGGGAGCGCTACATCGGCGCGCCGCTCTCGGAGATCCCCGATCCATACGGCGCCGCCGCGAGCTATGCCCGCCACTTCGCGGGCGTGTTCGAGGAGCAGATGGCGCGGCTGGGCATCGAGCCGGAGTGGATCTCGCAGGCCGAGATGTACGGCGGCGGCGCCTACGCCGAAGGGGTGCGCACGGCGCTGCGCCACCGGCAGCGGCTGCGCGAGTTGCTCGACCGGCAGCGCACCACCCCGCTCGCAGCCGACTGGTGGCCGGTGGAGGTGTACTGCGCCTGCGGCGCCGGGGCGGCGGGCACCGCCGTGCTGAGCTGGGACGGCGACTACGGGCTGACCTACCGCTGCGCGGCGTGCGACGCCGAGCGGACGGCCGACCTGCGGCGCGGGGACGGCGTGAAGCTGGGCTGGCGCGTCGACTGGCCGATGCGCTGGGCCCACCACGGCGTCGATTTCGAGGCGGCCGGCAAGGACCACCATACCGCCGGCGGGTCCTGGGAGACCGCTGCGCCGATCGCCGGCGAGGTGTTCGGCAGGCCGCCGCCGGCCACGCTCAAGTTCGACTGGATCAACGTCCGCGGCGTGGGCACCATGGCGTCGTCGAGCGGCCAGTTGATCTCGCCCGCCGACGCGCTGGCGGTCTATCAGCCCGAGGTCGTCCGCTACCTGTTCGCGCGCACGCGCCCCGACCGCGAGTTCGAGATCTCCTTCGACCTGGACGTGCTGAAGACCTACGAGGACTACGACCGGGCCGGGCGCGTGGGCCGCGGCACGGAACCGGCTGCGGAGCCACGGCGGATACGCGAGGGCCGTGCGATCGAGCTGAGCGAGGTCGACCCGGACGCGCCGCTCCCGGCCGGGCAGGTCGAGGTTTCGTTCCGCCACCTGTGCAGCCTGCTGCAGATCCACGACGGCGACATCGAAGGGGTCGTGGCAAGCCTGCTGAACGGTGCCGCCGGCAGTGCCGCCGGCAGTGCCGCCGGCGACCGACTGCAGGACCGCGCCCGTTGCGCCTGGCACTGGATCACGACCCATGCGCCCGAAGGGTTCCGCTTTCGGCTGCGCGATCCCGGCGCGCCTCCGGTGCCGGTGAGCGCGCCGGTGGCCGCCGCCGTCGCCGGCCTTCGCGAGCGGCTGGCCAGCGGCCGGGGACCGGCCGGCGGCGACTCCTCCGACGCGAAGGCGGTGAACCAGGCCATCTACGACGTGGCGGCCGCGCACGGCATGGAGGCGCGGGAACTGTTCGCGGAGCTGTACCGGGTCCTGATCGACCAGGACCGCGGACCCCGCCTGGCGGAGTTCATCCTCACGATCGGCGTGTCCCGCATCGACGCGCTGCTGGCCAACGTCACGGCACGCGATGGCTGATCTGAAGGCCGAGATCGCCCGCGCGGCCGTAACGGCGTTGATCCGCGACGGCCAGCGCCTGGGACTGGGGTCGGGCTCCACGGCGCTGGAGGTGATCCGCCGCGTGGGCGCCGAGGTCGCGGCCGGCCGCCTGTCCGGCCTGGCGGTCGTGCCCACCAGCCGGCAGGCGCAGATCGCCTGCTGGGAGCTGGGGCTGTCGCCGGTGGGGCTGAGCGACCCGTCGGTGCGCGGCGAGGTGGATGTGCTGATCGACGGCGCCGACGAGGTGGACCCCGCCTGGCGGCTGACCAAGGGCGGCGGCGCGGCGCTGCTGACCGAGAAGATCGTCGCCGCCGTCGCGGCCCGCTACGCGGTCGTCGTGGACGACGGCAAGCTGGTCGACCGGCTCGGCACCCGGCACCCGCTGCCGGTGGAGGTCGTCCCCGACGCCCTGGCCGTGGCCGAGCGGGCGCTCGCCCGGCTGGGACTTCCCGGAACGGTGCGCGAAGCGGTGCGCAAGGCCGGCCCGGTGATCACCGACCACGGCAACCTGATCATCGACGTGCAGCCGGCCGGCGCCTTCGACCCGGAAGCGGTCGAGCGCGAGCTCGCCACTGTGCCCGGCGTCGTCTGCGTTGGTATCTTCACGCGACCGGTGGACGACCTGTTCGTCGGCCGGAGCGAAACCGACGTCACCCGGTACCGACCGGGGGAGGATGCACATGCTGAGCGCAGGTGACCCCGCGCCCGACTTCTCGCTGCAGGACCAGGACGGCAACACCCACAGCCTGGCCGACTACGCGGGCCGGCAGCTCTTGATCTACTTCTATCCGCGGGCCGACACCCCCGGATGCACCCGGCAGTCGTGCTCGGTGCGCGACCACGCGGCCGACCTGGCCGCGAAGGGCATCGCCGCCGTCGGCGTCAGCCCCGACGGTCCGGGCGCGCAGAAGCGATTCGACGACAAGTTCTCGCTGGGCTTCCCGCTGCTTTGCGACACCGAGCGCGCGATGATCGACGCCTACGGCGCGTGGGGCGAGCGCACGGTGTTCGGCAAGACCGGCATGGGCCTGATCCGCTCGTCGTTCCTGGTCGGCGCCGACGGAACGTTGCGCGGCGCCTGGTCGCCGGTGACGCCGGAAGACACGGTCCCGAACGCGCTGGCGGCAGCCGAGGGGTAAGCCATATTGCACGCCGCCCTGCTCCTGTCCGGCGGCGTCGACAGTTCGGTGGCGCTGGTACGGCTGCAGGAGTCGGGCGCCCGCGTCACCGCCTTCTACCTCAAGGTCTGGCTTGAGGAGGAGTTGGCCGGCCTGGGCGACTGCCCGTGGCAGGAGGACCTGGAATACGCGCGCGCGGTCTGCGAGCAGCGGCGCGTGCCGCTGCTCGTGGTCTCCGTCCAGCAGGAGTACCTGGAGCGCGTACTGGACTACGTCGTGCGCGAGTTGCGCGCCGGCAACACGCCCAGCCCGGACCTGATGTGCAACCGCCACATCAAGTTCGGGGTGTTCACGGAGCGTTTCGCGGACGGATTCGACACGGTCGCCACCGGCCACTACGCGCGCGTGGTTGACACCGGCGCCGGCCCGCGGCTGCGCACCGCCCCCGATCCTGTCAAGGATCAGACCTATTTCCTGGCATACGTGAGCGAACGGCAACTCGCAAGCGCGGTGTTCCCGATCGGGGACTCGCCGAAGGCGTGCATCCGCGCCGAGGCGGCCGCGCACGGCCTGCCGACCCGCGCGCGGCCGGACAGCCAGGGCATCTGCTTCCTGGGCCGGATCAGCTACCGCGACTTCGTGCGCCGGCGGCTGGGCGAGCGGCGCGGGCCGATCGTGGAGCGGGAGAGCGGCCGCCTGCTCGGCGAGCATCGCGGCCATCACTTCTTCACGGTCGGCCAGCGGCAGGGGCTGGGACTGGGGGACGGCCCCTGGTACGTCGTGGACAAGGACCCGTCCGGCAACCGGGTCACCGTCAGCCGCGCGCCGGCCGCACACGCGGACGGCGCCTTCGGACTGACCGGCGCCAACTGGATCGGCGGCGACGCCCCGGCCGGGCCGGCACGGGTCAAGGTCAGGCACGGGCCGGCCTCGCACGCCTGCACGGTCACCCCGACGGCCGTCCCGGACCGGGTGGTCGTGCGCACGGACAGCCCGCTCACCGTCGCTTCCGGCCAGTTCGCGGTGCTCTACGACGGCGAGGAGTGCCGGGGGGGCGGCGTAATCGAGCCGCTCGACGTGATCGAACCGCTGGCCGCGGACCCGGCGGATGGCGGCTCGTGACCGCCGTGCCGGGATGAACGGCCGAAGAGCGGGCAGGGTCACCCTGGTCGGCGCCGGTCCGGGCGACCCCGGCCTGCTGACCGAGCGCGGACGGGCGGCGCTGATGGCGGCCGACGACGTGGTCTACGACGCCCTGGTGTCGGAGCGGATCGTCGGGTCCTGCGGCGCCCGGCGGCACTACGTCGGCAAGCGGGCCGGCGGGCAGGGGCAGCCGCAGGCAGAGATCCAGGCGCTTCTGGTCCGGCTCGCCCGCGCCGGCCGCGCGGTCTGCCGGCTCAAGGGCGGCGATCCGTTTCTCTTCGGGCGCGGCGGTGAGGAGGTGGAAGCGCTGCAGCGCGCCGGCATCGACTACGAGGTGATCCCCGGCGTGCCGGCCGCCATGGGCGCCGCCGCCTACTGCGGCGTCGCGCTGACGCACCGGGAACGTTCCTCCTCCGTGGCGTTCTGCACCGGTCACGCCGAACCGATCCCGGTGCCGGCCGTGGATACCATCGTCTACTACATGGCGGCCGCGTCGCTGGCGCGGGTCGCGGGCGCCGTGCTGGATGCGGGGTGGCCGGCGGCAACCCCGGTCCTGATCGTCCGTGACGCGACGCTGCCGGACCAGCAGAGCACGCTGACCAGCCTGGAGCTCATCCGCGCGGGTGAAGCCGTCGCCGCCTCGCCCAGCGTGATCGTCGTCGGAGGCGCGGCGGCGGCCGCATTCGACGCGGCGGAAGGCGGCTGGTACGCCGCCCGGCCCAAGGTCCTGGTGACCGGGACGCGGACGGAACCGTTCGCCCACCTCGGAGAGCCGATCCATACCCCGCTCGTCGATACCGAGCCCGCCGCCGACCGCGCCGCGGTGCGGCAGGCGATCGACCGGCTGGAGGAGATCGACCACGTCGCCTTCACCAGCCGTCACACGGTCGGCTTCTTCCTCCGGGAGCTTCGCGCCGCCGGCCGCTACGCGCGCGCGGGGGCCGGCCGGACGATCGCCGCCGTCGGCGAAGCCACGGCCGCGGAGCTCTCCCGCCGGGGGCTGGCCGCCGACCTGACCGGGGCGGGCAACGGTGCCGCCGGGCTGCTGGCCGCCTACGCCGCGGCCGGCGTCAGCGGCGCGCGCATCCTGCTGCCGGCGTCGGAGCTGGCCCGTGACACGCTGGCGGCCGGGTTGCGCGCCGCCGGCAACCGGGTCGATGAGGTGGCCGTCTACCGGACGGTGCCGCGCGCGGACGCGGCGCGCGAGGAGCTTGCCGGCATCTCGCTGGTGGCGTTCTCTTCACCGTCGGGCGTGGCCGCCTTCCGGGATCTCTACGGAGCGCGCCTGCCGGACCACCTGGAGCTCGTGGCGCTGGGCGAGCTGACCGCGCGCGCGGCCCGCGACGCCTACCCGGCGCATGCGGTGCGTGGGCTCGGGGGATAACGCCCTGTCAGCGGATGACGCGTTCCAGCAGCGCCCGGTCCCGGCGCCAGTTGCGCTGCACCTTGACGCGCAGGTCCAGCCGTACCGGCAGCCCCAGCACCCCGGTCAACTCCGCCTGCGCGCCTGAGCGGATCGCGGCGATGCGGCTGCCGCGCCGGCCGATCACGATCCCCTTCTGGGAGTCGCGCTCGACGTTGAGGAAGGCGCGGACCCACACGCGCTCCGCCGACGTCTCCAGGTCGGCGACCTCCACGTACATCGCCTGGGGGAGCTCCTCGCGGGTGGCGCGGATGGCGTGGCCGCGGATCACCTCGCCCACGCGCAGCGCCTGCGGCTGGTCGGTGTAGCGGTCGTCCGGATACATGGGCGGCCCGGCCGGGCTCGCCGCGATGAGCCGGCCGACCAGCTCCTCGACCCCGGCCCCGGTGGCAGCCGAGATGCGATGCGCCGGTGCGTCCGACAGATCTGCCGGAACCGCGGCGGCGCCGCCGCGCCCGTCGGCCGCCGGCAGGTCGGCCTTGCTCAGCGCCACGACCACCGGCCCGTCGAAGCCGCGCGCCAGAGTGACGATGGCGTCCTCTTCCGGGCCGCCGGCCCGCGTGGGATCGATCACGGCCAGCACCAGGTCGACCTCCTGCAGGGTGGCGGCGGTCAGCGCCTGCATGCGGGCGTCGAACGGGCGCGTGGAGTCCTGAAAGCCCGGGGTGTCGATCAGCAGGAGCTGGCCGGCGCCGCGGGTGGCGATGCCGCGGATGCGCGAGCGCGTGGTCTGCGGCGACGGCGCGACGATCGCCAGGTCGTGGCCGCACATGCGGTTGATGAGCGTGGACTTGCCGGCCGACGGCCTTCCTATGACCGCGACCGTGCCGCTGCGGTGCTCGTCTCCGGCGCTCGGGTCAGCGATCGCGGCGCTCCCGCGTGCGCGCCTGCCGGTCCAGGCTGTTGGCCGTGCGGGTCAGCGTGAGCCGGCGGCGCAGGCCGCGGTCCATCAGCAGCAGCATGTCCTGGGTGAGCTCCTCGAAGTGGTCGCTGTCGATGGCGGACAGCAGCGCGCCGTAGATCGAAAGCAGCAGCCGGCGCGTGTCGTGGTAGCGGCCGACGCGGAAGATCAGGCGGCGGATGCCGTCGGCGAGGATGTCGTCGATCAGGCCGCCGACGGACTGGAGCAGGCGCTGCCGGCGCCGGTTGCGCTCGTCCGGCGACGGATAGCCGAAGCGCCGTTCGTCGGTCAGGACGCCGAGCAGCAAGGGGTTGCCGCGCAGCCCCAGGGTGATGAACCGGTACAGGGCCTTGAGCTGGTTCATCGGGTTCTTGAACCGTGCGATGACCGCTCGCGCCTGCAGCACCCCCCGGTCGGTGAGGCGGTCGAGGATGACGCCGAAGAAGGTCTCCTTGTCCGGGAAGTGGCTGTAGAACGACCCGGTCGACACGCCCACCGCGGCGGCGACCTCCGCGATGGTGACGCCCCGGTAGCCGTGCTCGGCGAACAGGCGCTCGCCCGCCTGCAGGAGCTGCTCGCGGCGTTCCGGGGTCCCGGGCATAGCCGCTGAATATTACGTTCAAATATTCAGTTCGGCCAGCGCGCGACCGCGGCGTGAGTTGCGGGCCGCCGGGCGAAAAGGACGACCTCAGGCCACTCTCCCGCCACCCGCTGCCTCCGACCCCGAACGCGACGGCGCGATGCCGTAGACGCGGCCGTTGCCCGCGGTAGAGGTTCGTCACGACATTGCGCCGGATTCGCGAGGATTCCAATGACCGACTTGTTCGAGAAGTGTCACGGCGACGAAGGGTATTTCGGCCGCTTCCGGGCGGCCGGCGACCGCTATTTCTCCCAGCCGATCCTGGACTCCGCGCCGGGCCCTCACATGGTGTTCCAGGGCCGGCCGGTGATCATGTGGTCGGTCAACAGCTACCTGGGTCTGACCGGCAACGAGCGCATCCGCGACCGGGCGCGGCAGGCCCTGGAGCGGTACGGCACCTACTCGCCCATGGGGTCGCGCATGCTGACCGGCAACACGCAGGCGCACATCGACCTCGAGGAGCGGCTCGCCGCCTATTGCGGCAAGGACGCCGCCGTGCTGTTCAACTACGGCTATCTGGGCGTGACCGGCACCATCTCGTCCCTGATCGGACCCCTGGACGAGGTGATCATCGACAAGCTGTCGCACGCGTCGATGATCGACGGCACCGTGCAGGCGATGGCCGGGCGCCGCTTCCGGCCGTTCAGGCACAACGATCTGGAGAGCCTGGAACGGCAGCTCGCCGCCTCCGCACGGCGCGAGCGCGGCGGCACCCTGGTGGTGGTCGAGGGGGTCTACGGCATGCGCGGCGACCTGGCCGACCTGCCCGGGATCTGCGACCTGGCGAAGCGGTACGGCGCGCGGGTGTATTGCGACGACGCGCACGGCTTCGGGGTCATGGGCGCCACCGGACAGGGCACGGGCGAGCACTTCGGCGTGCAGGACGACATCGACCTGTACTTCGGGACCTTCGCCAAGGCGTTCGCGGCCATCGGCGGCGTGACCGCCGGCGAGCGGGAGGTCTGCGACTACATCCGCTACAACGCCCGCTCCAACGTATTCGCGAAGAGCCTGCCCATGGTGTACGTGGAGGCGCTGACGGCCACCCTCGACGAGATCGAGGCGCACCCGGAGTACCGCGAGCACATGTGGCACATCGCCCGGCTGCTGCAGGACGGCATGCGCGAGCTGGGCTTCGAGCTGGGCGACACCGCGTCGCCGATCACGCCGGTCTACATCCCGACCGACAAGGAAGAGACCGGCATGGCGATCCTGCAGACCCTGCGCGAGCGGTTCGGCATCTTCTGCTCCGGCGTCACCTATCCGGTGACCCCGCGGGGCGTGCACCTGTACCGGATGATCCCCACGGCCGCCCACACCGAGGAGGACGTCGCGGTGACCGTGGAGGCATTCAAGGCCATCCGCGACAGCTTCCGCCTGGACCTGGCGACCTGGGAGGCGAAGGCCGTCTGAGCGCCGGACGCTCCACCCGGCGCGCCGCCTTCGCAATCGCCGCCGCAATGCTGGTGCTCGCCGGCTGCGGACTGCGGGAGTTCGAGAACGAGTTCTCGTCCATGTCCACGTACGTGAAGATCACGGCGTACGCCCGCCGCGCGCCGGCGTGGGACGCGTTGCACCGGGCCACGGCGGAGTGGGTCCGCCAGCTCGATCACCGTGTCGAAGGCTCGGCGACGGCGATCCTCAATGAGAAAGGAATGCTGCCCGCCGGCAGCGAGGGTGAGGCGCTGTTGCGCGCGGTGCTGGCCGATGCCGTGAGGGCGGCGGCCCGCACCGAAGGCGCCTACGACCCGACTATCCTGCCGGTGGTGCGGCTGTGGGACTTCGACGACGGCGGCAGGCTGCCGTCGCCCGAGGCGCTGGCGTCCGCCGTTTCGCTGGTGGACTACACCACGGTCCGGGTGACCGGCGCCCTGGCCCTGGCGCCGGGCCAGCAGGTGGACCTGGGCGGCGTCGGCAAGGGCGCGGTGGTCGACCTTGTCGCCGATCACCTGGCCGGGCAGGGCATCGAGCGGTTCCTGGTAGAGGCGGGCGGCGATCTGCTGGTCGCCGGCCTCAAGCCGGGCGAACGCCCCTGGCGTATCTGGATACAGCATCCGCGCACTCCCGAGGCGGCGCTGGCGATCCTGGAGATCGGTGCCGCCGGCGAGCGCCGCGCCGTGGTCACGTCCGGCGACTACGAGCGCTACCTGGAGGTGGACGGCGTCCGCTACCACCACATCCTGGATCCGAAGACCGGTTGGCCTGCGCGTCGATCGGTGTCGGTGACCGTGATCTCCGCGCGAGCCGCCGAAGCCGACGCCCTGGCCACCGGGCTGTTCGTCGCCGGCCCGGCCGGCCTCCCCTGGTTCGACGGCGATGCCGGCGTGCAGGCGCTGGTCGTCACCGAGACGGACGGCGAGCTCCGCGCGCACGCGACCGCCGACTTCCCGGTCCCGGTCGGCGAGCTGAACCTCAACTGAGCTCCTTGGCCGGCGGCTGAGCGCAAGGCTATATTGCCGGCGGAGGCTGGAATGCACGCATCGGGCCGCGATCTGCCGCGCCGCTTTGACGACGAAGACGAAGAGGACCACGAACACGACGAGGAGCGTGGCGACCGCGACGGGGATGGCGACGGCGACGATCTGGCCAGCCGGCTGCTCAAGAGCCGGTCGGTGCTGCTCTCGGGAGAGATCAACAAGCGCCTCGCCGAGCGGGTCATCAAGCAGCTCATCCTGCTGGAGGAGGCAGGTGACGATCCGATCCGGGTATTCATCGACTCCCCGGGCGGCGACGCGGACGCCGGCTATGCGATCTTCGACATGCTGCGCTTCGTCAACCCGCCGGTGGTCACCATCGGCATGGGGCTGGTCGCCAGCGCCGCCGCCATCGTGCTGCTGGCCGCCCCGCGCGAGCGCCGCATCGGCCTGCCGAACTCCCACTACCTGATCCATCAGCCGCTGTCCGGCATCCGCGGCGTGGCCACCGAGATCGAGATCCACGCCCGCGAGCTGGAGAAGCTGCGCGCGAAGATCAACCAGATGATCGCCGACGAGACCGGCCAGACGCTTGCGAAGGTCGAGCGCGACACCGACCGCGACTACTGGCTCAGCGCCGAGGAGGCGCAGGAGTACGGGCTGGTGTCGCGGATCATCGCAAACCGCTCCGAGCTGTAGTACCCGATCGAGCTGATGGCGCTGCCGCCGGACGGCGAGGCACTCGGCGCGACGCTGGCGTCGGTGGATGACCGGCTGCGGCCGGAGCGCGCCAAGGTACGTGACCTCGTCGCGTGCGGCGGCGATCTGTTGATCTGCGCCACCGACCGCGTGTCGGCCTTCGACCGCGTGCTCACCACGATCCCGTGGAAGGGCGAGGTGCTCACCGGCCTGTCCCTCTACCACTTCGAGCGCACCGCCGACATCGTGCCCAACCACGTGGTGCGCCGGGTGACGGCCCGCACCCTGCGCGTGCGCCGCTGCCGGGTGCTGCCGGTGGAGATCGTGGTGCGCGGCTACCTGACCGGCTCGGCGTGGCGAGACTACCGGCGCACGGGCGTGGTGTCCGGCATCCGCCTGCCGGCCGGCATGCGCGCGGGCGAGCGGTTTCCGGAGCCCCTGCTGACGCCGTCGACCAAGGCGGAGCGCGGCGAGCACGACCAGCCGATCTCCGCCGGGGAGGTGACGGCGCGCGGCCTGGTGCCCGCGGAGCTCTGGCCTGAAGTGGTACGGACGGCGCGCGCGCTCTATGAGCGGGGCAGGCGGATCGCCGCGGAGCGGGGCCTGATCCTGGTGGATACCAAGTATGAGATGGGAATCCTGGACGGCGAGCTGGTGCTGGCGGACGAGGTGCATACCCCCGACTCCAGCCGCTACTGGTTCGCGGACCGCTACCGGGAGCGGTTTGAGGCCGGCGAGCGCCAGCACGCGCTCGACAAGGAGCACCTGCGGCAATGGCTGATGGACCGCGGCTACTCCGGCGAAGGGACGCCGCCGGCCATTCCGGACGACCTGCGCCTGGAGCTCGGCCGCCGCTACGTGGAGGCGTTCACGTTGCTGACCGGCAGGCCGTTCCGGCCGCAGTCCGCGAGCGCGGAGCAGGAGTCGGCCGCCTTGCGCGCGGAGCTGGCCGCCGCGGGCTGAGCGGGCGCCGCCCCCGGCCGGCCGCGGCCCGGATGGCAGCGCTCCTGTTCCTCCTCGTTCTCGGGCCCGGTGCGCGGGTCGCGGCGGACACGGGGGCGATCAGCGTGCTCTCCTACAACGTCCAGAACCTGTTCGACGCGATGGAGCAGGGCGCCGAGTACGACGAGTTCCGCGCGGGCCGCTGGGATGCGGCGCGCTACGCGGCGCGCCTGAATCGGATCGCCGCCGTGCTGCGCGACGTGCACCCCGGCGGCGCCGACATCCTCGCGCTGCAGGAGGTCGAGAACCGCCGCGCTGCCCTGGACCTGCGCGACCGCCTGCGCGACCTGGGCTACGCCTACGTGGTCGCCGTCCCGAACGACGGCGCCGATCTCGGGCTGACCCTGACGCCGGTGGTGCTGTCGCGCCTGCCGGTGCTGCGCGTGCGTCTGCATCAGGTGTGGCACGGCGGCCGCTACCTGCGGCCGATCGTGGAGGCGGAGCTGGACCTCGGCGGCGGGCGGTCGCTGTTCCTGTTCAACAACCACTGGAAATCCAAGCGCGGCGGTGCCGAGGAGACGGCGCCGGCCAGGCGCGCCGCCACCACCGTGCTCGGCGATCGCATCCGGGAACTGCAGCGGACCGACCCGCTGGCCGACCTGCTGGTCACAGGCGACCTGAACGAGAGCGTGGACGATCACGCCGCGGCCGGCTACCCGACCGCGCTGGCCGGACTCCCGCGCGGAACAGCCGGCGTGCTGGCGGTCACCGGCCGGCCGTTCGACGCGCGGTCTGCGTTCGACGCACGGCCCCCGGCCGGCGGCGTGGTGCTGTACAGCCCCTGGCTGGAGCTGGAGGCGGCCGGGCGCGGCACCGTCGTGCACCGCGACGCTTGGGAAACCCCCGACCACTTCCTGCTGAGCGCCGGCCTGTTCGACCGGGAAGGCGTCTGGTACGCGCCCGGCGGCTTCGCCGTGATCCGCGACGGCCTGGTGTCGCCCGCCACCGGCTACCCGCTGCGCTGGATCGGCACGGACGGCCACTCCGACCACCTGCCGATCCTCCTGCACCTGCAGCGCGAGGGTTCGCGTCAGTAGCTGCGCGGTCGATGCCCAGAGTTGTCAATCGTCCCGAATGCGCCTGAATCCCTCGGGTCTTCAGGATTTCGTGTGGGCGGGACCGAAGGAGGTGCGACCGTGGCGGCCTCCGGGGCTGATCCTGCGGAGGACCCGTTCAGCCGTGCGGCGCGTGCCGATGACGATGGTGGGCTCGGCAGAGGAGCCTTAATGCGGAGCTCCGCATTAAGGCTCTAATGCGGAGTCGGGGATAATGCGGAGTAGATGGCTGGGAACGGCTGATCTGATGGGGTTCAGTCAGGTCTAGCGGGGTTTGGTGGGTACTGGCGGTAGCCGGGACTCCGCATTATCCCGCCCTTCAAGCAAGGAGGCATCCATGCTTGA
>JAPPNY010000177.1 GCA_028818385.1 Spirochaetaceae bacterium | reverse complement strand
TTGGCCTCTATCCTCTCAGTAATCCGGCTATCTCGGTGGTTTTGCAAAAGGCTCCCCCATTAGAATTATCATACGGACATTGACTTGTCCGGCTTGGCGAGTATGATGCGGCCGTCATGTCTGTCCATACGCTCGGACTCAGTCCATACCCAAGGAGCCAATCAAGGCTGCGTGAACGAGCGACCTCTGCCCTTACCCTGCTGGCAGCCGGACTGCTGCTGTGCCTGACGGCCAGCATCGCTGTTGCCCAACGCAGCGCACCGGATAACGACTACTGGTGGCCGAACCGGTTGAACCTCGATCCTTTACGCCAGGACGCTCCCGGATCGAGTCCCCTGGGCGAAAACTTCGACTACGCCGAGGAGTTCGAAAGCCTCGACCTGAGTGCGGTGAAGGCCGATCTCGAAGCGCTGATGACGACATCCCAGGATTGGTGGCCGGCTGACTTCGGTCACTACGGGCCGTTCTTCATTCGAATGGCGTGGCACAGCGCGGGCACCTATCGAACCATCGACGGCCGAGGCGGAGCGGACGGCGGCCTGCAGCGCTTTGCGCCGCTCAACAGTTGGCCCGACAACGCGAACCTGGACAAGGCGCACCGGTTGCTCTGGCCGATCAAGAAGGCATACGGCCGCAAGATTTCCTGGGCCGATCTGATAATCCTCGCCGGCACGGTGGCCATGGAGTCGATGGGATTCGAGACGCTCGGCTTCGCGGGTGGCCGCATCGACGCCTGGCAGCCGGAAGACGTGAACTGGGGCCCGGAGGGCGAGTGGCTGGCTGCCGATCGCCGCAACGAGGCCGGAGAGCTGGAGCCTCCTTTCGGCGCCACCCAGATGGGCCTCATCTACGTGAATCCCCAGGGCCCGGGCGGCAATCCGGATCCGCTGGCGGCCGCTCACGCCATTCGCGAGGCGTTCGGGCGCATGGCGATGGACGACGAGGAAACTGCGGCGCTGATTGCCGGCGGACATACCTTCGGCAAGGCCCATGGCGCCGCGGATCCGGCCCGGTACGTGGGCGTCGAACCTGAGGCAGACGACATCGAGGCGCAAGGTTTCGGGTGGAGGAGCAGCTTCGGCGAGGGCCATGGTGCCGATACGATCACAAGTGGCCTGGAGGGCGCGTGGACGATCGACCCGGCGGCCTGGACCCACAATTTCCTGCAGAATCTCTACGCGTTCGACTGGGTGCAGACTCGAAGCCCAGCCGGCGCCATCCAATGGGAGCCCGCAGACGGAGCGGCGGCGGACTTGGTGCCGGATGCACACGACCCGTCCAGGCGGCATGCGCCCATGATGTTCACAACCGACCTTGCACTGAAGGAGGATCCCGCATATCGCGAGATCACGTTGCGCTGGCTCGACAATCCGGACGAGTTCGAAGACGCTTTCGCCCGTGCCTGGTTCAAGCTGACGCATCGAGATCTGGGTCCGATCTCGCGTTACCTGGGCGATGACGTGCCTGACAAGGTGTTCGTGTGGCAAGACCCTATTCCCGATGCCGATCACACCCTGATCGACACGCGGGACGCAGGCGCACTGAAAGCCGAGGTCCTCGACTCCGGATTGTCTACCGCCGAATTGATCCGCGCGGCCTGGGCCTCGGCGGCCACATTCCGAGGTACCGACATGCGCGGCGGCGCAAACGGAGCGCGCATTCGTCTCGCACCCCAGAACGAGTGGGCTGTCAACGATCCGGCGGAGCTGGACCGCGTGCTCCGGACCCTGGAGAGGATCCAGGGTGGCTTCAACGCCGCCCAATCGGGCGACAAGCGAGTCTCTCTTGCCGACCTGATCGTCCTGGGCGGGGCCGCCGCCATCGAGCAGGCGGCCTCAGAGGCCGGATTCGACGTGGACGTGCCGTTCGTACCGGGCCGCATGGACGCATCACCGGAGCAGACCGACATCAGCTCCTTCGCTCTGCTGGAGCCGAGCGCCGACGGGTTTCGCAACTACTTCGCGCACGGGAACCCGCGTTCGCCTGCGGAAATGCTGGTCGAGAAGGCGGCCTTCCTGAACCTGACGATTCCCGAGATGACAGTGCTCGTCGGCGGCATGCGCGCAATGGACAGCAATGCCGGGGGCTCGGCTCACGGCGTGTTCACGAACCGTCCCGGGACGCTGAGCAACGACTTCTTCGTCAACCTGATCGACATGTCCACGCAGTGGTCCAAGTCGTCCACCGAGGGCGTCTACGAGGGTCGCGACCGCGCGACGGGCCGCTTGAAGTGGACAGCGACTCCGGTCGATCTGATCTTCGGCTCCAATTCCGAACTGCGCGCGGTCGCGGAGTACTACGCGGCCAACGACGGGCAGGCAGCGTTCCTGGAGGACTTCGTCAAGGCCTGGACCAAGGTGATGACACTGGACCGCTTCGATCTCCAGCGGTGATGCGGGCAGGGTCGGAGTCAGCGGAATCGCCGACGTGGATATCAGCCCGATCATGCACGAATCTGAATGTTCGCGGCTACTGCCGTCGCCGTCGGGCCGGCGGCCTCTGGCCGCACGAGCAGGACCCAGTCGCGCACCTCGGCCGGTGGCGGCAGCGTCGCGCGGCCGTCGGCGCCGGCCACCAGCGGTTCGGCGACGACCCGCTCCGCGCCGCCGATCGGGTCGAAGTAGACCACCTCGTACCGCTCGCCCGCGTGCAGGGCGCCCAGCGTGACGACGCCGTTGGCGACCTTCCACAGGGCGTGCATCGGTACGAACAGGACCGCGATCTCCCCTTCGACCCCGGCGGCGTACACCCCCATCCGGTCGTCCGGCCCCTGGTGCGGCTCCACCCACTCGGGATGCGGCTCGAACCGCCACCACGGCAGGCTGGCCAGGAAGCGCGCCGCCAGCCCCACCTGCCGCGCGCCGAGCAGCTCGCTTGCCTCCTGCCAGGAGCGGTCGCCGTAGGTCAGACCGTGCGGTGACGGGCCGTAGGGCCTGTCCGGCCGGTTGACCTGCCAGATGCCGTGCGCGCCGTAGGTGTGTCCCATGGCGCCGCTCAGCATCGACATCCAGAACAGGTAGCGCTGCACGTCCTCCAGGCTGGAGCCGTACTCGCCTTCGTAGTTGGCCTCTCCCACCAGCAGCGGCAGGCGCGGCACGGCGGCCCGAGCGCTCTCGATCATGTCGACCGTGTCCGCGAGCGTCGAGAAACCCAGGTGCCCGGTCTGCAGCATCTCGAAGTCCAGCAGCGACGGATCGTCGACCTGGGCGCGCCCCGAACGGGTCGGATGGACCGTGAACGGCCGGCGGAACGGGTCCAGCGCGCGGACCGAGCGGGCGACATCAGACCATGCCCGGACGCGTTCGGGATTCCGGTAGCGGATGCGCTCCGCCAGACCCAATCTCATGTAGGCCGCGCCCTCCGCGCTCGTGTAGAACGGCATCCCGGCCTCGCCCGCCAGGCACCACACCACCGGCAGCGCGCCCCAGCGGGCCACCAGGTAGCGCCAGTGGTCGCGCATCGCCGCCGCGCCGGCGACGTCCACGAAGAACCCCCAGGCGCCGACGATGCACGGCACGATGCCGGCTTCGACCAGGTGCATGATGCGGCGGTCGGCGGCGTCGAAGTACGCGGGGTTGATGCGGCTGAAACGCCTGTCCCACGGGAAACCCGCCTCGTTGCGCGCGCGCTCGTCGAACGGCTCCATGTCCGGGTACAGGCCGGCGACGATCTGCACCACCGTGAAGCCCTTGGCGACCCGGTCCGCGGTGAGCCGCTGCACGTCCTCTGGCCAGCGCAGCCGCTCGGCCAGGCCCATCCACCACGTGTCGGCCAGCCAGAAGAACGGCGTGCCGTCGGCGTGGCGGAGGTGGGTGCGCGACGGATCCATCTCCACCGGGCCGCGGCGGAACAGCGGGTTGTCCGAAGCGCCCTCGACCACGCGCACCGCGCCGGTGCGGCGGTGCAGGTCGACGCGGTTCTCCCCCGCTGCCTCAACCACGCGTACCGCGCCAATACGGCCGTGGAGTCCGCCGTTCCGCGGGTCCGAGCACTCCGTGCGGAACCGGTGCTCGCCCACCTCGCCCGAGGAATAGCGCGCACACCACCGCCTGCCGCCCGCCCAGAACGCCGGCACGCGCAACTCACGCCCCGCCGGGGTGGTGAAGACGAACGACAGCTCCACGTCCCGCCACGGGTTGGCGTACTCGACGGCGGAGCGGCAGCTCCACTCGGCGACGCGGTAGCGCGCGACGGCCGCGGTCTCGTCCGCTGGTGGCACGGCGGGATTCTATACCCGACCGGACCCGGCGGCGACGCTTCCCGCCCCCATCCCCCTCCCGTATCGTGTACACCATGCTCATCTTCGACGGTGACTACCCGATGAGATCCGCCTACACCTACAACGTCGACCTCACCCTGCCGATCGCCGAGGTGCGGGCCACGCAGCCGGTGGGCCTGGCGGGCGAGGACGTCAGCGAGACCCGCGAGCTGATCGCCTCACTGCCGGAGATGCGGCGCGGGCGCGTGTTCGCGGCCTTGGTGAAGATCGGCGGGCGCATCTACCGTCCGGGGGCGCCGCTGCCCGGCCACCGCATGGCGGCGCAGGCGTACGCGGCGGTGCGCGGCTGCCTGGCCTTCTACGAGGCGCTGGCCCGCCAGGGAGAGATCCGCATCATCGCCGACCGCGCGGCATGGCAGGCGCACGTCGAGGAGTGGCGGCGGCACGACGAGGCCGGCCGCATCCCCGCCGGTCTCCCGGTGGGGGCGATCGTGGGCATGGAGGGAACGGACGCGGTGCTGGACCCCCAGCACCTGCGCGACTGGTTCGGCCTGGGGGTGCGCGTGCTGAGCCTCACCCACTACGGCATCAGCACCTACGCGCACGGCACCGGCACCGAGGGCGGGCTGCGGCACGGCGCCGCCGAGCTCCTCGACCTGATGGAGGAACTGGGCGTCATCCTCGACGTGACGCACGCGTCCGACCGGTCGGTGATGGAGGCGACCGACCACTACGGCGGGCCGTTGCTGGCCAGTCACCAGGGTTGCCGCGCCCTGGTTCCGGGCGAGCGCCAGTTCTCGGACGCGATGCTGATGCGCGTCATCGAGCGCGAAGGCGTGATCGGCGTGCCCATCGACACCTGGATGCTGTACCGGCCCGGCGTCGACTGGACCCGTGTCACACGGCAGCGGCCCTATCGCAAGGACACGATTACCCTGGACGACTACGTCGACCACGTCGACCACATCTGCCAGCTCGCCGGCCACAGCCGCTGCGCGGCGATCGGCGGCGACACGGACGGCCAGGGCGGCAGCCAGGGCGCGCCCAAGGAGATCGACACGGCCGCCGACTTCCAGCGCATCGGCGAGCGCCTGGCGGACCGCGGCTACGCCGACGAAGACGTCCGCCTGATCATGCACGGCAACTGGATCCGGCTGTTCGCCGAGTCGCTGCCGGCCGCCTGAAGCCTACGGAGCGGCCGCTCCTGCCGCCTGCAAGGCATGGGCCTCCCCGGCCCGACTCAGCGGGTGCCGGATCGCCTTGACTGCGAACCTCAGCTTCTTGTTGGGGGAGCTGGTGGGAAACGGGTTGTAGCCGATCCTGTAGTCCGGGGGATGCAGGGCGAGCGTGAAGTGATGGGCGATCAGCAGCAGGTTCGCCACCATCTGCAGCTCGACCCAGCGCGCCCCCAGGCAGGTGTGCGTGCCCAGACCGAACGGCGCGTACGCTCCCGGCGTGCGGTGCTCCGCGCGCTCCGGCAGGTAGCGGTCGATGTCGAATCTCCGGGGATCCGGAAAGTGCTCGTCGACGTAGTGCGAGGCCGTCATCGCAAGGATCACGCGGGCACCGACCGGGATCTCGTAGCCGTGCATCGCGAACGGATTCATCACGTGGCGCACCGTGATCGGGATGATGGGATAGAGGCGATGCGACTCCATGATCAGCCGGTGCGTCACGTCCACGGCCGACAGGGTGATGTCCTCCCGCCGCGGGTCTCCATCGGCGAACAGGGCATCCGCCTCCGCCTGTACCCGCTCGTACAGATCCGGATGCGTCACCATGGCATAGAGCGCGAACGCCAGCGCGCTCCCCAGGTAGATGCTGGCGATGATCGGCGTGACGAAGACGAACAGCAGATCGGTCTCCGGCAGGAACTGCGGGTCGCCGGCGTGCAGGCTCATCATGTCGTCGACGAAATCGCGGGGCCCCTCTCTGCCTGCCCCCGGAGCGTGCGCGGCGCGAATGATCTCGAACAGCTCCAGGATCTTCTTGCGCTTCTTCCTCATGCCGGGCGTCTTCAACATGAACTTGGGCAGCGATCGCTGCACGTGCGTGACCAGCGACCGCTCCTTGTATGACACCAGGTCGAGGATGTAGTCCGAGGTGTCGACGCCGATCGCAAGGCGGGAGATCTGGCTTCCCATGAGGCTCTTGCAGGACGACGCGCCGGGCAGGACGTCCCCGACCCTCCACTTCCGCAGGTCCGCGCGCGCGGTGTCGAACAGGTCGCCCAGTCGCTCCGCCAGCGCTCCGCGCGAATGCGCCCGCTGCTGGGCCCGGCGCAGACGGTAGTGCTCGGCGCCTCCCATGCCCGGCAACGTCCTCGATGCGCCGTACACCTTCTCCCAGTCGGCGAGCAGGTCCTTGGTCCGCAGGTGGAAGCGGCCCCTGCGGTTGACCCAGGTGTTCGCATCGGCGCCGGCCAGGACCGTCAGGCCGCGCTTCGCGAAGGGCGGCCTGATGGTGAACACCGGCCCGTATTCCTGGTGCAGCTCCGCCATCAGCCGCGGGAGATTGCCCTGCCGAAGCGACTGCCTGGCGATCAGCCGGAGGAGCTTCACGCGCGGAATGGGCCTGGCCATGGCGGCGGCCCGCGATGCAAGGCGGATGGCGCTCTCGGCGACCGCCTCGGCGATGGTGCGGGTGAACAGGTCCATGCTGGCGAGAAGCTCGATCCGCTCCTTCGCCTTCTCGTACTCCTCCGCCGTGAGCAGAAAGCGGAACCCGTCGCAGGCGTCGACCAGGCCGATGATGATCGCGTCGCGCGGGTCCGGCGCGATGTCTTCCCTGATAGCGCGGAAGACGCGCGTCTTCACGTCGGCGATCGTCCTTCCGTCGCCACGGGAGTAGGTACGGGTCAGCGAAAAGGCTCCGGAAAACGACCAGAAGTCGCCCAGATGGTGGTTGAGGATCTTCTTCTCCACCAGGCGATCCAGCACCGTCTCCAGCACGGTGTCCGACCGCGCCACGGTCTTGTCGATCCAGTACTCCGCGTCCCGCGTGGCCGCCGCGGCGATCTCCTCCAGCACCGGGTCCAGCAGCTCGTCGCCGGTCCCGGTCGCGTCCAGGAGGATCAGCGACTCCATGTCGGTGTCGATGCGGTCTTCGAGAGCCAGATCGGCCAGCACGGCGCCGGCCAGCACGCACGAAAGGTTGCCGCCCTGTACCTGCTCCAGATAGCCGCTCTGCTCGTTCAAGAGCATGAGAATCGTCTCTTCAGCCAGCCTCATGGGCTCCTCCCTTCGCAGCGCTGCTCCATCCTTGACCATTCGGTCCAGTATCGGACCTAGCTCCACGCTGCGATCCGTGTCAAGCTTCCTCACCGGCCGGGTCGGACCGGCGTTGGCATGGGAGAAACACG
>JAPPNY010000256.1 GCA_028818385.1 Spirochaetaceae bacterium | reverse complement strand
GGCGTTCTCCTCGTGGACGGGTGCGTTGCTGGTGGCGGTGCTGGCCGGATGGGGATTCCTCCACCTCGGGTCCCGCCGTATCGCCCGGTTGGTCGCCGGTACGGGCGCGGTGATGGTGCTGCTGACGCTGGTATGGGCGTTTACGGTCGGGGATGCGGCGGAACTGGCCGCCCATGCCGCCGACCGCCGCCAATGGCCTCCCTGGGGCGCTCTGGTGGAGAACTATCGCTGGTTCTACGGCACGCTGTACCCCGGCTGGTTCCGGTGGCTGATCCTTCCGGCCCTCGCCGCCGCCGTGGTCGACCGCCGCACCAGGATGGCCTCGGGAGCGATCATGATCGCCCTCGGGGTCTGGACGCTGGCCACCCCTGACGCCGCCTTCATCCATGACTACTGGACCTACCCGCTTCTCGTGCCCGTCCTGCTCGGCCTCGCGGTCATCCTGGACCGGCTAGTGGTCTGTTGTTTCGCAGACAGACCACTAGGAACCGGCAGGCCGGGCATCGGCAGCCGGATCGCCTGGAAGCGGGCGAGGGCGCTGGGGGTTGCGGGCCTGGTCCTCCTGGCGGTGCTCGGATTCCGGGGCCTGGCTCCGTACCGGCAGGCCTACTTCGACGCTCCTTCGGATGCCGGCGGGCTGATCAGGTCGGTGGGGCCGGCGCCCGGCCAGGAGGTGGCGTGGGTGGCCAAAGGAGTCGATCCCCTCGCTATCTGGGTGAGCTACTACTGGGACCTGCCGGTCGCCGAGGTACCGCTGGGTGGCGACGGCATCGGATCGGCGAGCGGCACCGATCTGGTGCTGGTCCCGGTGGACCGGATACCGGTGCCGCTCAAAGAAGGTGTGCAGCCCGTGGCCGAGCAGGGCCGCTACGCGTTGTTCAGCGCGGCATCCCTCACTCGATAGGGGCGAAGGCCAGGGCCCGGCGAGGGAATACGAACCCCAGCCGGTGGATTCGGCGTCACTGCGGCAGCAGCCGGGAGGCGGAGATGATCAGGAAGTCGTTGTGAGAGGCGAGCGGGTCGCTCAACGCTCCCTCCGGGAAGAAGTCGGGCACCCTATCCGCTCTGAGAACCACCACATCGGACTCGTCCAGGTCGCCGAGATTGTCCTCGTTGAGGCGTATCACCCGCATGTCCAGGTGGTAAGAGATCCAGGTAGCGCTGGTCACCGGGGGTACAGCCCATGCCAGCTCCGTGCCCGGTAGGTTCCCCACCTGCTCCAGCACGGTTCCCGCGTCGGCGGGGTCGGTGATGTAGCGCTGCCGTGTCGAGCCGCCGACCACGGCGGCCAGAGTGGCGGCGATGACCACGGCCGCAAGCACAGCAGGCAGCGGTCGCCAGCGGCGGGGGAAGGACCGGCGGATCCAGTCGGCGAGAGCCGCGAAGCCGATGGTCACCGGCGCCAGCCACGGGAAGTTCCACAGCCTGTGCACCCAGGCCCCCTGCTGAACCCCGAACGTCAGCGCCGCAGCGACCGAGAGCGTTATGGCAGCGGGTACCCGTGTGCGCCGGTCGATCAGCCCGGCGAGGAGGCACGGCACCAGAAGAACGCGTAGCCACACAGGCACGAGCATCTCCTCGTTGGCGAAGCGCCACTGTCGCGCCAGGAACTCGCCGAAGGTGAAACCGAGCGACCCGTTGGCTCCTCCCCTCTGGTTGCTGGTGCGTATGGCCACCTGGGTCGCGAGATCCTCGACTCCGGCGCCGTTGAGCATCCACAGCGCTGTGACGCCGGCGCCCAGGGCCGTGCCCGCGGCGACCGCCGCGAGCAATCGCTGCCGGCGCCCCGACAACCGGCGCCACGACAACCACTGCACGGGCAGCCTCCGCTGCGGTGCGGTGACGGCCGCGCCGACGCTCTGCTGGGAGCCATCTGAAGGCGTCTCACCACCGTCGTCCCGGCGGGCGGCGAGCAGCCACAGCACCACCAGCACCATGGCGGCTATCCCGATCCAGGATTGCATCGCGGCCAGCGCCGCGAATCCGGCCACGAGGAGCGTGTCTCGACCGCGCGGTTCGGTCCTGCGCAGCGCCCACGACACCGCCGCGATGGCGGCTAGCAGCAGCGAGAAGCTGACGCTGATCCGCCCGAAAACGTAGTAGAAGCCAGTGCTCGCCATTGCCGCCACGGCCAGCAAGGTCGGTCCCCAAGCCAGGCCTCGGCCGCGAAGCAGCGACGCCATGAACGCCACCGTGGCCGCGCCGACCAGCAGGCCAGGCACCCGGAGTGCCGCGGTGCTGTCTCCGAGAATGCCCGTCGACACCACCGCCATGAACACCTGGAGAGGCGGATGATGGGCGTATCTGACGGCGACGGGAGGTGCGTCGGCTCTGGGGGCTACGTCGTACACGGGTCTGACGTACGGCTCGATCACCGCGCCAAAGTACGAGTCCACGGCGCCCAGGTCCCAGAAGTTGCGCGCGTGAAGGCCAGCCAGGCCCAGTATGCGGCCGTCGTCGCTGTTGCCGAATGGCAGGCCGAGATCGGGCAGCCAGACAGCCACGAGGGCAGCCGCAATCAGTGCCACGACAGTCCAACCGGACGAGAGGCGTGTTGCCAGGAGTCTGATGGCCGCTCTCAACTCGGGCCCTCCCCGGCGGTCAACCGGGGCGACCCTAACAGGCTGGGGAATGCTAGGCTACGCCGCGTGAGTGCCTCAGACGGGTGCCTATCGGTGGTAATGCCCTGCTACAACGAGGTCGCTACCATCGACGAGATCGTCTCCAGGGTGCTTGCCAGTCCCTTCACCGGTGAGTTGATAGTGGTCGACGACGGTTCGACCGACGGAACGCAGGACCGGCTGTCCCAATACGAAGACCCTCGTGTCACGGTCTTGCGACATCCCGAGAACCGCGGCAAGGGTGCCGCGGTGCGGCTGGGTTTCGGCGAGGCAAGTTGCGAATTCGTGGTGATCCAGGACGCCGACCTCGAGTACGACCCCGGTGACTGGGACGCGCTGATGGCGCCCCTGGTGCGCGGGGACGCCGACGTGGTGTACGGAGTCCGCATGCAGGAGGGCCCGTCGCATAGGGTGCCGTACTTCTGGCACATGGTCGCCAACCGAGTGCTGACCCTGCTGTCGAACATGCTCACCGGCGTGCGCCTGTCAGACATGGCGACCTGCTACAAGGCGTTCCGCCTCGAGGTCATACGATCCTTCGACCTGCGCGAGAACCGCTTCGGGATTGACACGGAGATCACGGCGAAGGTGGCGGCCGGCGGTTGGCGCATCTGGGAGACCGGGGTCTCCTATACGAGCCGGAACTACGCCGAAGGCAAGAAGATCACATGGAAGGACGGCATCGCCGCCTTCGTGTGCATCGTTCGCTACGGGATCTCCGTACGTGTCCGCAAACTCGGGAGGCGCGCCTGACCGGGCCGCTCCGACGCTTCGCGGGTTGGGCGATCCGACCCGCCCCCGGCTCCGGCAGCCTCAGCCGTTCCCGTGATCGCCTCGGCCGTCCACCCATTCGGCCAGAACTTCGAGAATTTCCTGAGACGGGCTCGACTCCGGCAGCCGGGGATCCCGTCGCCAGCGTTCGGGGTCTGCCAGGAACGCCTCCACCGCCGCGGGGTCATAGCGGCTCAGCATGGCATTCTCACCGAGGCCGTCGGGTCGGTCGGTCCGGTTTCGCCACAGCAGCACAGGTACGCCCAGAAGAGCGCACTCCTCCTGGATGGAGCCGCCGTCGGTGATGGCGAACGGTGCCCGTGCGAGCGCCCTGACGAACTCGTCGTACGGGACCATCGGCACAAGCTCCACGCCGGAGGCTTCCAGGCCCGCTTGACCTGCCGATCCGAGCGCCCGCCGGGTGGGCTCGTGCACGTACCAACGCACCGGGGTCGTCTGCACCAGCCGCGTGATCGTCTGTACCAGCGCCTGTCTCCGCTGCCGCCGGTACAGGTTCTCCACTCGGTGCATGGTCACCACGGCAGGGCGTGTCCGGCGTGGATATTCGCCCGGGCGAGTGCCTCCCGACATGCCGGTCGTAGACGGCGTCGCACCTGCGGCGCCGGGCGCCAGGGCATCGCGGAGCGCATCGCTGACCGTGTTGGAGGATCCGGTGATGATCCGCCCTCTCACGCCGCGCTTGCGCAGCTCCTCGGCTGCCGTGTCGTCAGGCGCGAAGAGCAGGTCGGCGAGCCGGTCGACGGCAACCCGGATGATCTCCTCCGGAAAGGGGTGCAGCCACCGATGGCTGCGAAGGCCCGCCTCCACATGCGCCAGTGCCAGCCCGGCGCGCTTCGCCATGAGCGCGCCGATCAGCGTCGTCGGCGTGTCGCCGTGAACCACGCAGATCCCCCGGCGCCCGCCGAAGACGGTTCGATCGAGCCGCCGGGGCAGCACCAGCTTGCGACCGAGTCCTGCCGCCCACCACAGAGCCGCAGCCACCGAGTTGACGCTGCGCGTGCCTCCCATGGCGAAGTCGGGCTCCCGCAAGCCCAGTTCAGCCCGGAACGACTCCGACCGGTCGGCGTGCTGGCCGGAGTCGATCAGCCGGTAGGGGAGGGCGGCTGCCTCCATGCGCCACATCAGCGGCGCCATCTTGATGTACTCGGCTCGGGTGCCGACGAAGACGTGGATCACGGCTCGGTGCTCTCCAACCGCTTCACCCGACCCTCCTCGACCGTCATGCGCCTCGCCGAGAGGAGCTCGGAAGCGGCCGCGGCCAGCAGGTCGCGCAGCAGCAACACCAGCCTGAAGCCGAATATCAATATGCCGAGAGCCAGGGGATCGGTTGCACCGAGCAGTGACGGGAGGGTCACCTCCACCACGCCGATTCCATGGGGCGCGATCACAGAGAGGAAACGCAGCCCTCCCCAGGTGAGCACGAAGGCACCGGCGAGGCGCGCCGTCCCGAACCCGTCGGCGGACTCGAATGCGCGCATGTACAGGCAGAACACGGCGGCTGCGCAGGTCCAGTAGCAGGCCGATGCCGTGATCATGTGCAGGTAGCCCGGCCATGTGAACCCGCTGACCGGGGCCAGGCTGTCCAGGCCGCGTCGCCGAGCCACCGCCGCGACGGCACGTCCCGCCACCGATGGCGAGGCGGCCACGATCACCCCGACCGCGGCGACGATCGGGATTGCCAGGCCTCCGGGCAGCCCGCCGGCCCAGCCGAGCAGTATCAGGCCATAAGCCACCGAGACGGCGAGGCTCACCGACATCTCGAGCGCAGCGGTAATGGCTAGAGGCGGCCCCGGAATGCCGCGGCGCCGCATCAGAGCCACGCGGCTGATGGCGAACGTGACCATGAGCGGCACGTACCTGGCCGGAAGGGAACGAGCCGCGGTGACGGTCAGATCGAGGAAGAGCGGACGCCGGCCGAGTATGCGCAGGCTTACGAGCCAGAAGTAGGCACTCAGTCCTATCAGCAGGAACCCTGCCGCGAACGACGCCGCCACGAGCAGATGCCTTGCGCCCGCGAGGTCTCGGAGAAGGTCGGCCACTTCGTCCGGGCGCGCCAGCACCAGCACGGGCACGGCGGCCGCGAGCAGGGCGAGGTATGCAATCCTCAGCCACTTCAGAAGGCGTCGCTGCCACGGGCGGCCTGTCATCTGGCTAGCAGCAAGATACCCGCGGGTAGTTGCGACGCCGGGCCGGGACAGGAGCCGCCGGGTTTGGCGCGTCTCATTCGAGCGGCCGGGGCGACGGGTCGGAGGGGCTGCCGAGACTGGCTCAACTTGACTCGACGCTCCGTCAGCAGGTCACTGGATCAGATCGAGCAGATCGTCGAGCGCGGCGTCGTTGACCTTCAGGCGCGCACGCAGCAGGCCACGCGCCTCGGCTGTCCGGTGCGACTTGGCCTGAGCGTCGTCAGCCGCGCCAATCAGCGTGTGGGGCTCGAAGCGCCCGGCGTCTAGCGGAGCCAGGTCGACGAGCGAAGCCCAGCCTCCGCCTTCGGCGGCGAGCGATCTCATTTTCGGAGAGTAGTCCAGGAGCACCGCCGCCTGATCGTTGAGCAGGGCTGCGATAGCGCCGTGATAGCGCATGGTGACCACCAAGCGACTCTGGGCGACCTCGGCCAGCACGTTGCCGACGTTCGGGATGACCAGCTCAGTGTCCGTTCTCATCCTCTGTCGCAGCGCCACGAGCATGGGGGTGTCCTGGCTGGGCTGAAACGGCAGCAGGCGTAGCGTCATGCCGCTCCGCTTGGCCAGCGCGTCCAGCGAGAGCGCGAGCTGCCCTATCCATGGCTGCCAGGACGTGCGGGTCTTCGCCGCAGCGGTGCGGATGCCTCGCCGATTCGGCGGGCGCAGGATCACGCAGATACTGTCCTCGGAATCGCTCCGAGAGAGCGTCGAGTCCGGCGGTCGGGTCGCACCCGCCCGGCTCGAAACGAGCGCGGCGTTCCCGGCGAGCACCGGGTCGGCGCCGATCGCCACGTCGGGCACACCCCAGCCGCTCAGGCGCTGAGCGGAGGCGGCGTCTCTCGTCACGACGTGACAGGCCCGGCGCATCTCCGAGACCGCCAGCCGCCGGTCGCCGGCGCCCCGGACGTGTCCCACTCCCAGGCCGATGGCTGCGACCACGGCCCGCCCTCGTCGGCGGGTGCCCGACGCCGACCGCCTGAAGGCGCGAAGGCGTGACATGTGAAACCACATGTTCCACGGTGACGTCTCCGACTGCACCACGCCTCCGGAGAGGACCATGGCGTCCGACCGGCGCAGCGACCGGCGCAGCGCCGCGCTGCCAAAGGGCGAGCGGTGACGCACTGCCTCGACGCCATGGACGGCGGCAGTCCGCTCGGGATCGGTCGACACCGCTACCGGTTCCACCCCCCGGGCGCGCAGGGCGGCGGTCATGCAACTCAGGATCATCTCATCTCCCAGGTTGTCCGACCCGTACCAGCCGGAAAGGGCGATCCTCAGGGCCATAGCAAGTGTGCGGGCGTGACCGTTGCCGACGGGGCTTGCCGGTGAAGTCGAGGCTGATGTGCTAGCGCGATACGGCTCGCTCCTTGGTGCGGACTACGTACCAGCCGTCGGGGTACTTGAGAACTTGACAGTGATCTGACCCGGATGTTGGTTACGTCCAGGCTCAAGGTCTGGAGTTCCCCCTGTGGGCTGGACACTCGGTTTGTGCGGCCGTGTGATGGTAGTAGTTGTCCTCCCATTCGTGTGGGGCTTGATGAATCGCCCCGGGTTCCCGGTGACTCTCATGGCGATATTTCCTTTGGTACGGATCATTAGGTGCTATTGGAGGCGGTTGAACACCCGGTCTAGAACTCCGTTATCGGCTCAGCGATTCATGCGGGTGTACACGGTGTCCAGTTACCAAGATGCTCGGGCAGCGGGCACCATTTGCAGTCCTATTCGGCTAAGTCCAGGATGCCAGGGGGTCTGGCTCGAAGATCTTGACTTGCTTGCTGTGTGGGAGCAGTTACAGCAAATGTGTATTGGTCATACAATGATTCTATATGTTAATAGTATCACGCCCGCAGCCGGACAGAGGGAACATGCCCTAGATCACTCCCGCGAATGCGAGGTCGCAGCCTTCGCGCACCTCGTCCGCCTGCTTGAGAAAGTAGGTGTCCCTCGCCTGCCAGGTGTGGCCCTGGTTGTGGCGGACGAGCATGTAACCCCTGCCGTGAGTCCGGTACGCCCTCCGCCCGCTTATCA
>JAPPNY010000192.1 GCA_028818385.1 Spirochaetaceae bacterium | reverse complement strand
GCGCTCCCCGCTGGCTCCTTCTCTCAAACCGGGGATTGCCGGACAGGAACCAGCTTGAGGACGACAACCCTCGGTTCCTGCGGCGGGATCTGGTCAACCGCGTGCGTAACATCCTGACGGCGCTGATCCTGGCTGAACATGTGGACGGGTTCATTGCCGATGCTCCGCCGGGATGGCGTGTCCATCGGCTCATCGGCGACAGGCAGGGCGAATGGAGCGTATCGGTATCAGGCAATTGGCGGATCACGTTTGAAGAGGAGGCGGGATACTTGGACCGCTTGAATTTGGAGGACTATCACTGATGGCTGACAACGGAATCCGGGTGAACATGACACCGCCGCACCCCGGCGACTTCATCCGCACGGAGGTAATCGAGGAATTGGGGCTTACCGTAACAAAGGCGGCCCGGATTCTCGGGGTTCGTCGGGCGACGCTCTCGGACCTGTTGAACGGCAGCGCTTCTCTGTCTCCGGAGATGGCACTGCGCATCGAGAAGGCGTTTGGCATCGGTATGGACATGCTGCTGCGCATGCAGGCATGGCGCGATGCCTCGCAGATGCGCGCTCGCGCGAACGATATAGCTGTGCAGCGCTATGAGCCTGCCTGACTACCGTGGCACGATGACCGATAGAGTCGACGTGATGGACGCCTCTGCGGATCTCTACGGCGACCGCTGGCTCAGCGGCAGCCCCACCTACCTGAGCGCCATGGAGCGTTGCACCCCGGCGTCGGCGCTGTCACCCGACTCCGCCCACGGGCGCTGGCGGCTGCTCCCATATCGCAGCGCGCCGCTGTCCGGCACGGCGATCGTCGCCGGCCAGGAGACGGAGGCGCCGCCGGTGCGGCTGGCCGTGAACGCCCGCGGCTGGTACGCCATCTCCATCGGCGCGTGGCGCCTGAAGTGCTGGTACTTCGGGCTGTACGACGACGCCGGCGCCGCGCAACTGCTGGTGCGCTTCGCCGGCGATCCGACCTACTCCATCCTGCACCTGCCGACGCAGCCGGTCCCCCGTGACCCGATCGCCGACTGGCACAAGCACACCGGCGGCGAGGAGCTGTCCGAGTGCTTCTGGCAGGTGGCCGAGCTGAACGGCGCCGACCTGGAGTTCGGACAGGTGACGTGGCTGGAGACCACCTACGGCGGGGAGGAGCACACCCGCTGCGCCATGGCCAGCGTCGCCTACGTGAAGCTGGTGCCGCTCACCGAGGCCGAGGTGCGCCGCTTCACGGCCGAGCGCGCGGCGCCGGCGCTGCCGCTGTACGGCCATGACGACGTGGTCATGGCCCGCTCCAGCACCCCGGAGGAACTGCGCCGGCACATCATCGGCTACGCCGACACCGACTTCACGCGCATCTACTGGGAAGGGGCGATGGGCGATCTGGCCTACTACTTCCGGACGCGCCACCGCACGCCCGAGGCCCCCGGACGGGAAGACTTCCTGCACGTCTCGGGCCGTGACGAAGCGGCGTGTTACCGGCGCTGGCGCGCGGCTGGCAATGATCCCATGCGCGTCGCCGCCGAGCAGACGCGCGACCTGGGCCTTGAGTTCCACGCCTGCCACCGGCTGGGCGGCTTTCACCTGCCGCCGCCGCACGACTACTACGATCACGGCGACAGCCTCTACGCCCGCCACCAGGAGTGGCGCGGGCGCGATCGTGCGGGCAATCCGAGCCCGGTGCTGTCGTTCTCCTATCCGCAGGTGCGCGGCCACGTGATCGAGATGTTCCGGGAGATGACCGCCTACGGGATCGACGGCATCTGCCTGCTGTTCAACCGGCGTCATCCGATCGTGGAGTACGAGCCGCCGCTGATCGACGGTTTCCGCGAGCAGCACGGCGCCGACCCCCGCGACCTGGCGCCGGACGACCCGGCCTGGCTGCGCTACCGCGCTGGCGTGCTCACCGGCTTCCTGCGTGAGCTGCGCGCGGCGCTGCACCTGCCGATCACGGCCATCGTCATGAGCGGCGAAGCCGAGAACCTGGCCAACGGCCTCGACCCGGCCGCGTGGCTGGCCGCCGGCCTGGTGGACACCCTGGTGCCGTTCACGGACCTCCCGGAGCTCAACATGACCGCCCACCCCTGGCGCGACCCGCGCGCGCTGGCGCCGTACGCCCGTCTTGCCGCGGGGAGCGGCTGCCGGCTGGCCCCCTGCATCGACCACGGCGGCATGGATCCCGCGGTGCTCCGCCGCACCGCCGCCGGTCTGGCCGCTCGGGGCGCGGACGCGCTGTTCTTCTGGAACGGGATGGTGGAGCCGCTTCTCCACTACGACCCGGCGTGGACCGCGGCCCGAGACCTCGGTCACCTCGACGAAATCGCGGCCTGGCAGCGCGCCGGGGAGCCGTCCCTGGAGGCGCCGGTGATCGACCTGGAAATGCTCGGCGACTGGGACTGCCGCTACGTGACGCCGGCGTAACGGCATCGCGCCACGGAGAACACCGCCGGTCTCGCCAGGTCAGCCCCATCACGTGATAATGACATCTCAGTACCTCGTTGCTGCACGTTGCGATTGAGTCCACAGGAGGACGACGCCGGGGATGATGGTCCATCGGAAGATGCTGGCGCTGACGGGGGGCGCGCGTGCTCGCATCGCCCTCACCGTGGCGCTGGGGTTGGCGATCTCCGGCACGTTCGTTGCGCAGGGCGTGGCCGTGGCCCTCGTGGTTGGCCGCGTCCTGGCCGGCGAGCCGTGGACGGAGGCGCTCGCCCCCGTGGGTGCCGTCGCTCTGCTGGCGGCGCTTCGCGCGCTGCTGCTCCGGTGGCGGGAGATGAGTTCCATGCTCACCGCCGCGGAGGTGAAGGTGGCCCTGCGCCAGCGGCTCTACCGCGCGCTTCTTGCCCTCGGCCCCGGGTACCTGGAACGGACGCGGACGGGAACGGTGCAGTCCACCCTCGTGGACGGCGTGGAAGCCCTGGAGGCCTACCTGGGCTACTACCTGCCGCAGTCGATCGTCGCGGTGGCCGTGCCTCTGGCCGTGGTGGCGTACATCTGCGTCCTCAGCCCCCTGGTGGGCGTGGTCGTGCTGGTGTGCGTGCTGGCCGTGCCCCTGGTGCCGCGCCTGTGGGACCGCCTGCTGGGCGAGTACGGCCAGCGGCACTGGCGGGCGTACACGGACCTCAACGCCCAGTTCGTGGACAGCATGCAGGGAATGGTCACGCTGAAGGCGCTCAACGCCAGCGAGCGCCGGGGGCGGGTCCTCCGGAACGCCGCGCTCGCGCTCTACCGGGCGACGATGGCGCAGCTCGCCATCTCCATGATCCGCAACGGCGTCGTGGGGCTGGCGATGAGCGCGGGCGTGGCGATGGCCGTCGCCGTGGGCGCGTTCCAGGTGGCGGACGGAGTTCTCGACCTGGCGGGACTCCTCGTGGTGCTGTTTCTCACGGGAGAGTGCTTCCGTCCGTTGGCGGAGTTGGACTCCTACTGGCACAAGGGCTACCTGGGCGTGTCCGCCTCCACCGGCATCTTCGCCCTCCTGGACGCAAAGCCTGAGGTGGCTGACCGTGAGGCCACGCTGGCGCAGCCCGAGCCTTCGAGCACGCCGAAGTCCCTCGCCTTCGCGAACGTCACCTTTGCCTACCACCCGGACAACGCGCCGGCGCTCGACGGCCTGTCGTTCAGCGTGGACGCAGGCCAGAGCGTTGGCCTCGTCGGTCAGTCGGGGGCGGGGAAGAGCACCGTGGCCGCGCTGCTGCTGCGGTTCTTCGACCCCCAGCAGGGGCGCGTGGAGATCGGCGGCGTGGACATCCGCGACTACCCCTTGGAGGCGCTGCGCGGCCTCATCGCCGTGGTGTCCCAGGACACCTACCTCTTCCATGGGACGGCCGAGGACAACCTGCGGCTCGGGAAGCCCGGAGCCTGCCTGGGGGAGCTGGAAGCGGCGGCGCGGGCCGCCAACGCGCACGGGTTCATCACCGCACTCCCCCAGGGGTATCGGACCGTGGTCGGAGAACGGGGAGCGAAGCTCTCCGGGGGGGAGCGCCAGCGCATCGCCATCGCGCGGGCGCTGCTGAAGGATGCCCCCATCCTCATCCTGGACGAGGCGACCTCCAGCCTGGACGGCGTGAACGAGGGCGCCATCCGTGAAGCGCTGCAGCGGCTGGCGCGGGGCCGGACGACCATCACCATCGCCCACCGGTTCTCCTCCGTCGTCCACGCCGACCGCATCGTGGTCCTGGACGAGGGGCGGGTGGTCGAGGCCGGCCGCCACCGGGAGCTGATGGAGCGGCGCGGCGCGTATGCCGGCCTCGTCCTGGCGCAGCAGGAGGCCCTGTGAGCACCCTGGCGAGCAATCGGCCCGGTGAATGGGAGATCGCTCCACGCAGCGGCAGATGGGGATCCGGGTTCTGGCAGCTCCTCCGCATCCTGCGCCCGTACTACTGGCTCATGGCAATCACCGCGCTCACGGGCATCCTGAACCACGGCTTCATGATCGCCGCCGCCGGGATCGGCGCGTTCATGGTGGGAAGCGTAGCGACGGGGGCGGCGGCTGAAGCGCTCATATTCAGCGCCTTCGTGCTCGGCGGCGTCGTGGCCGGCAGGGCGATTGCGGCCTGGGCGGAGATGTGGCTGGCGCACGACCTTGCCTACCGCATCCTGGCGGAGCTCCGCATCCGGCTCTACCAGGCGCTGGACCGGCTGGCGCCGGGCTATCTTCTCGACCGGCGCTCCGGCGACCTCTCCGCCGCGGCGATGGCCGACGTGGACACCATCGAGTGGTTCTACGCGCACACGGTGGGGACGTTCATCGTGGCGGTCGTGGTGCCGCTGGCGGCGCTTTTCACCCTCGCGGCGATGCACTGGCTGCTCCCCCTGGCGCTGCTCCCCGCGACCCTGGCGGTGGCGACCGTTCCCTTCTGGTTGCGCAGGCGGGCGGCGGCCCAGGGCCGGACACTGCGAGAGGCCCTGGGTTCGCTGAACGCGGACGTGGTGGACGGCGTTCAGGGACTCCGCGAGATCGTGGCCTTCGGGCAGGGACAGCGCTTCCTGGAACGGCTGCTCCGGGGCAGCCGGAGCCTGGTGGGCGCACAGGTCGCCCACGGGCGCAGAGCAGGTGGAGAGCAGGCGGTGACGTCCGTGCTCATCACGCTGGGGATGGTGAGCATCGTCATCGCCGCGGCCTGGCTGGTGTCCTCCGGCTCCCTCCCGTCCGCGCTCTATCCGGTCGTCATCATCCTCGCCATCTTCATCTTCGGGCCGGTGACCAACATCACCGGCATCGCGGAGAGCCTCGGCGTGGTGTTCGCGGCGGCTGACCGCGTGTTCGCCGTGCTGAACGCGCCCGCTCCGGTGCCGGATACGGCGGCGGCGTCGCCCCCAGGCCCGGTGGAGCCCCGCATCGAGTTCAGGGCCGTGAGCTTCCACTACGCCCCGGACCTGCCTCCCGCGCTGGAGGCAGCGAGCTTCTCCGTGGAGCCGGGCGAGAGCGTGGCTCTCGTGGGGCACTCCGGCGCGGGGAAGTCCACCTGCATCCATCTGCTCATGCGGTTCTGGGACGTCACGGACGGCGCCATCACGGTCGGCGGGCATGACGTCCGGGCGTTCCCGCAGAGCGCCCTGCGCGAGCTCATCGCCTGGATGCCGCAGGACGTCTACCTGTTCAACATGACCATCCGCGAGAACATCCGCCTGGCGCGGCCGGATGCCCTGGACGCGGAGGTGGAGGAGGCCGCGAAGGCCGCTCTGGCGCATGAATTCATCATGCGGATGCCCCGGGGGTATGAGACCAACGCCGGTGAGCGGGGGGTCCGGATGTCCGGGGGCCAGCGGCAGCGCATCGCCATCGCGCGTGCGGTCCTCAAGGACGCCCCCATCCTGGTGATGGACGAGGCCGTCTCCAACCTGGATGCCGAGAACGAGCGTCTGCTCCGGGAGGCGATGGCCCGCGTTCGCGCCGGCCGTACCGCGCTCATCATCGCGCACCGGCTGTCCACCATCCGCAGCGCCGACCGCATCGTCGTCCTGGAGAAGGGGCGCGCCGTGGAGGCCGGCCCCCATGACTCCCTGCTGGCCGCGGGGGGTGTATACGCGGACCTGGTCGCCTTCCAGCAGCGGCCGTTAGACTAGCGCTTGGGAGGATGGCATTGCCCGAGTCCTTCGAGACGTCAGCCGTCATACTGGCCACCCCGAAACGCATCTACGAAGCCTGGCTTGACAGCCAGGAGCACACGAACATGACCGGCGGGAAAGCCGAGGTTTCGGCCGAGCCGGGCGCCTCGTTCACCGCCTGGGACGGCGACATCACCGGGGTCAACCTGGAGCTTGCGCCGTACCGCCGCATCGTTCAGTCGTGGCGCTCCTCCCGGTTTCCCGAGGGCGCCCCCGATTCCCGCCTGGAGGTCGAGCTCGTCCGCACAAGAGACCAGCGTGCCGGCATCACCGCCACCGTCAGGCACTCCAACGTGCCCGAGGGACAGGGTGACGCGTGCAAGGAGGGCTGGTCCGAGCGCTACTTCGAGCCCATGAAACGCTACTTCGCCCGCGGCAACAACCGCTACATGCGGCCGTAGGCGAAGCGCGGTGGCCGAGCTCATCAGATTCGCCGAGCGGCTCGTTTCGTCGGAGTTCAGGTACGCCTTCGCCCTCTCCGCCGTCGACCTGACCGGCAGCGGCAGCCTGGACCTGGTCGCCACCGACGCCGACCGGGGCCTCTACTGGTTCGAGAACGACGGCGCCGGCACCTTTACCCGGCACGTCGTCCACCTGCGCACCAACGAGCTGCTGGAGCGGCACGCCGTCGCCGACATCGACGGCGACGGGAAGCCGGAGATCGTCTGCGTCGACAACCTCAACGGCTGCCTGCTGTCGTTCGGCTTCGACGGCAACCCACGGGACCCCGACTCGTGGAGCCACCGCTACCTCACGGAGGGCGGCATACCCGGCGCCTACGACGTGGCCATCGCCGATCTCGACGGCGACGGCGACCTGGACGTGGCCGCCTCCGGATGGCGCATCAGCAACCAGCTCGCCTGGTTCGAGAACCGCGACGGTGCCTGGGTCAAGCACATGATCGACGACGACGCGCCGGAGGCCCGCGCCGTGTGCGCCGCCGACATCGACGGCAACGGACTCATCGACATCGTGGGCACGGCGTCCAAGCGCGGCGAGGTGGCCTGGTACCGGAACCCCGGCACCTCCCTCGACTCGCCCTGGACCAAGCACGTCATCGACACCGCGCCCAGGCCCATCCACGGTCACCCCGTCGACATGGACGGCGACGGGGACATCGACCTGGTGATGGCCCTCGGTTTCGATCATCCCGGGCGCGCGGCCCCGGCGGGCACCCAGCAGATCGTGTGGTACGAGAACGACGGCAGCCCGGGCATCGGCCCGTGGCCCCGGCACGTCATAGCCGAGCACTTCCCCGGGGCCTTCGAGGCGACAGCCGCGGACCTCGACGGCGACGGTCAGGTCGAGGTGGTGGCCACCGCATGGGGAGAGCCCGGGCGCGTTGCGCTCTTCAAGCACCGGGGCGACCCCCGAGGACCCTGGGACACGCAGATCCTCAAGGGCCACTGGACCCACGCCAACATGGTCATCGTGGCCGACCTGGATGGCGATGGACGGCTGGACGTGGCCGCCTGCGCCGAGCGTGGCAGCAACGAGCTTCGCTGGTGGAAGAACGAAGGGCCTGCTATCGGGTGAGTTCCGTGCAATCCCGGACGCTCCTTAGAAACAAGCAGAATCAGGCAGTCTCCGGGACCAAGTTGAAGCCGAG
>JAPPNY010000067.1 GCA_028818385.1 Spirochaetaceae bacterium | reverse complement strand
CGTGTTTCTCCCATGCCAACGCCGGTCCGACCCGGCCGGTGAGGAAGCTTGACATAGTTCCTCGGTCAGGCGGACGCCGAAGCCGCACTCAGCTCAGGAGAGCAACGCGAACAGCGTCGTCAACGAAGTGATGACGGCGAACCCGACGCCGATCATCCAGGTCTGCGTCCTGAAGCGGGCATTCATCTGGCCGGCAAGCTCGGTGAAGCGGGCGTTGGTGTGCGCATGCGACTCCTCGAAGCGCGCATTCGTATGACCGATCAGCTCCTTGAACCGCGCGTTCGTATGGCCGATCAACTCCTCGAACCGCCGGTCAACCGTTCCGAAACGAGTGTTCATCTGACCGGTCAACTCCTCGAAGCGCACGTTCGTATGACCGATCAACTCCTCGAACCGCCGGTCAACCGCCTCGAAGCGGGTCGCCATGAAGCCGAAGCGCTCGTCCATCAACGTGCGCTGCGCCTTGATCTCTTCCTCGACTCTGACCATCCGTTCGAGCAGCCGCGTGTCGGCGCCGGACGGCTCCGGGCGCGGCGCCACCTCGTCCACCAGTTCGCGCAGCCACGGCTTGACGTACTCTCCGATGCGGCCGACGTCTTCGTCCCTCAGGGTCATGGGATCTGCCACCGCTACCTCCTACCATAGCCCAATGACGGGCTCGGCGGCGCTCCCGCTTCAGCCGGCCGCGTTACCAGCGCCTACAGCAGCTCCTCGTTCAATCGGACGCCGAAGCCGGGCTCGTCGCCGGGATCTATCGAGCCGCCTGTGACCTCGGGCTCGCCGAGCCACAGGTCGTCGCGGGGCTCCTGCCAGCGGTGCGGCATGGTCTCCGCCAGGGCGAGGCAGTCGGTAGCGACGATCACATGCAGCCCCCACGGCTCGCCGCCACGGTGCGGGACGACCGGCACGCCGTGCCGGCGCGCCAGCTTGAGGATGCGCAGCGTGCCGGTGATGCCGCCGGCCCAGGTGACGTCCGGCTGCCAGAGGTCGAGGGCGCCGTGCCGGCCGATCTCGGCGAAGGCCGCTGGCGTGAAGTCGTGCTCGCCGCCGGCCAGCAGCACCGGCTTGACCCGGGGGCGCAACGCGGCCAGCTCGGGCAGGTGGTCGGGGGTCGCCACGTCCTCGAACCAGTAGGGGCGGTACGGCGCCAGCAGCTCGGCCATGCGGGCGGCTACATCGGCTGGCCAGGACAGGTAGCAGTCCACCATCAGCCGCACCGCCGGGCCCAGCGCGGCGCGCGCGGCCTCCGATTGGCGGGCGGCGCTGTCGAAGTCCGCCTCGGTCTGCCAGCGGTGCGACAGCTTCACCGCCGGGTAGCCGTAGCGCGCGGCCAGCTCGACGTCGTTGCCGGTGGCGTAGGCGGGCACCGGCCCCTCCTTGGTGCGCGGGCCGATGAGGGCGTGCACGGGGCAGCGCTCGGCGCGGGCCAGCGCGTCCCAGAGGGCCAGGTCCACCCCGCTCAGCGCCATCTGCGCCAGTCCGCCGCGGCCGTAGGGGATGGACACCCGGTAGAGCTCGTCCCAGGCGGCGGCTATGTCACCGGTGTCGTCGATCGCCCGGCCGACCAGGAAGCGGCTCAGATGGTCGTTGATCACGTGCACGGCCGGCTGGCCGCCGCCACCGTAGCCGAACCCGGTCACGCCGGCGTCGGTGGTGACGCGCACGGCGATCTGCCAGAAGTGGGCCTGCCACGCGTCGGCAGGCGGCACCTGCCGCCACTTCGGGTAGACGGCCCGTACTTCGGTCACCTTCATCAGATCAGCTCCCCCGCGCCGGCGACGATCCAGGTCTCGCGGCCGTCGACCAGGCGAATGTGCCACCACTCGCCCCGGTCCTCCAGCAGCCGGAACTCGGTGCCGCCGTGGAGTGCCGACGCGAAGCTGGGCTCGTACGAGTGGCCGTCGCCCTGCCGGGCGACCACGGAGGCGGCGGTGATCACGCCGGGCGGCGTGGATGCCTCGATCAACTCCGCCGCGAGCGACCCCGCAAGCGCGGCGGCCAGCAGCACGCAAGCGGCACCGGCCGGCCGCAGCCAGCGCTGGCTGCGCACGACGGGCGCCAGCAAGCGCAGCAGGACGCCCGCCCACACGGCGCACCACAGCGCCAGGAAGGCGATCGCACGCGTCCGCGTGGGCAGCAGGTAGTGCCAGAACAGCACCACGCGCATCAATCCGGCCGACACCGGCTCGTCGATCCGGTCGGCTCGCAGCCGGCGCGCGTAGGCCAGCCCCTGGCGCACGTTGCGGTCGCCCGGCATCAGCTCCGCTGCCCGCCGGTACAGCAGCACGGCGCGTCCCACGTCGCCGAGCCGCAGGTGGGTGTTGGCGGCGTTGTAGGCGAGGCGGCCGTTGTTCCAGCCGGTATCGGATCCCACCCGCTCGTAGCGAAGCAGCGCACCGCGCAGCGCCTCGGCGGCCGCCGACTGGCCGGCGGTATCGAGCTGGTCGGCCTGCCGGTAGAGATCAGCCGCTTCCTTCAGGAGGGCGACAGCGTCCATGGCCTCGCCGGCCGGCTCCTGGGCGAAGGCGCCGGCGGCGACTGCCAGGGTCAACAGCGCGGCGGCCCGGCGCACCCGTGTCACGCCCCAGTCCCGCGGGCCAGGATCGGGTCCGCCGCCTCCGCCCACTGCAGGATGCGGCCGGCGAGTACCTCGGCCGCATCGGTAGTCGCCCCGTAACGCACGCGGTCGATTCGCTCCAGCAACTCTCGCAGATCGGCCACATGCTCGGATCCCACGCCGCGCTCGTCGAGGGCCTGCGCCAGCAGCTCGTTTCCGGGCGCGCCGTTCGTGCCCAGGCGCGCGCGCAGGTAGTCATGCAGCACCGCCGCCATCGCCGCGACATCGTCTCCCGCATCGGCGATCTCCCGCCGCAGGCGCGCCAGGGCGCCGCGCGCGGCCGGCGCCGCCACGGCCAACCGTCGCAGGCGCATCCAGAGCGCGGCGATGCCGGCCGCCGCCGGGCCCGCGGCCAGCAGCAGCACGCCCCCCGGAGACCCCACGAACGCCGCGGTGTCGAACCGCTGGCGGCGGAGCAGCCGCTCCCCTTCGTAGTTGTGGGCGATGCCCGCGGCCGCGGCGGCGAGCCCCCCGCCCTCCTCCTCCTCGGACATGGCGCCGCCCTGCACGTCGCGCAGCGTCACCTGCCGGGCCGGCTGAACGTCCAGCGCGACCGGCGCGCTGGCGGCCTGGGCATAGGCGCCGCGCTGCGGATCGAAGAAGGACAGCCGCACGGGCGGGATGGCGCTCACCGACTCGTGCAGCGCCCGGACGGTGGTGCGGAAGGTGGCCCGCGACGGGAACCGGCCCGCCCGCTCCACGCGCTGGGCCGCGACGCGAAAGTCGCCGGCCGCGTCGAGGTGGGCCAGGTCCAGCTCGGCGAGAGCGGAGAGATCACCCGATCCGCTCACCGTCACCTCCAGCGCGATCGGATCCCCCACCTTCGCGGTGGCCGGCGCGGCGCTGGCGGCGACCTCGAAGGTGCCGACCAGTCCCGAGAAGTCGTCCGGGCGGCCCGCCTCCGGCAGCGGATCGACGGTGAGCACCAAGGGCTCGGCGGAGACCACCAAGCGCCGGACATCGCGCACCGTGCGGCCGAACACGTCGCGCCCCGTGCGGAAGCTGGCGATCCCCTCGAACGAAACGGTGGCAGCCGGCACCTCCAGGCGGCCGGGCTCGCGCGGCACGACTTTCACCTCGAAGACCAGCGCCACGTGCGCCTTGCCGTCCCGGCGCAGCGCGCGCGAGGCCGCCGTGAGTTTCGTGCCGTGCACGGTCAGCTCCACGCCATCTCCCGGCGGGTGCCCACGCTGGATCACCACGTCGGCATCATCCGCGCTCATCACCGGATGGGAGAAGCTGAGCAGCCGCTGAGGTCCCAGCCCCTCCTGCCACATCCAGGTCGTCGTCAGCGTGACCGGCTGGCCCACCCACGCGCGGTCGGCCGCTGCCTCGACGAGCAGCCGGTACTCCTCGATCGGCGGAGGCGTGAAGATCGTCACCGCAAGCGGCTGCGTCGTCAGGCGTTGCCCGTCCACGGTCACGCCGATGGACGGGATCTCCAGCCGGCCGGCACGGGAAGCGATCAGCTCGTAGTTGACGATGTAGCCCCGCGTCACCCGGCGGGTGGTCTGGCCGCCTGCGATCGTGATCGACTCGCTGTTGTTGGGGCCGGCCGAGACCTGCCGAAACGACACGCCGTCGAGCGCCGGCAGCTCGACCTGCGGGGCGGCGTCACTGCCGTCCACGGCGACCTGCAGCGTGAATGGCACCCCCATCTCGGTTTCGGCGGCGCTCACCGCCGCGCTCGCGGTCAGCGACTGCGCCGCGAGCGGCAGGCTCAGGCCACACAGCGCCGCAGCCAGCAGGGCGCGGGGGAGAGCCCGGATGCGGGAACCAGCAGGGACTTTCACGGCTACCAGTCGCGCTCGACCGGCTCGGTCCGGAGCTGCTCCTGCCGGCGCCGCTCCCCGCGCTCTTCCTCCTCGGCGATGATCGCCCGCGCCAGCTCGTCGGGCTCCAGCTCGTCGTCTTCCTGCCCGGCCGCCGGCTGCGGCTCCTGCGCGGGTCCGGCGTCCTGCGGAGACTGCTCCTGTTCCTCCTCCTCGCCCTTGGTGCCCTGCTGGGACTGGTCGAGCCGCTGCTGTCCCTGCTGCTCCTGCGACCCCTCCGACTGCTCGGGAGGCGGGAGCTGCTGCAGCAGTTGCTGCAGGCGCAGCCGTGTGGCCTCCAGGTTGTGCGCCGCGTCCTCCCAGTCCGGATGCAGGTCGAGTGCGCGTCGGTAGGACTGCGCGGCGCCGTTCAGGCCCGCGATCGCCGCCTGCGGATCGTCCGGTGCGCCGCCCTGGACGCTGAGCATCTGCTCGACCCCTCGCGCCCCGAGATTGCCCAGCGCAAAGTGGCCGGCAGCCGCCAGCTCCGGGCGGCGTGCCTGTTCGACCGCCTGCCGCAGCAGACCCGCCGCGTGCTCGAGGTCGCCCGCACGATAGGCGGAGATGCCGCCGTCGTAGAGCAGCTCCGCCACCCCGGGGCGGGCCTCCGCCGCGGCGCCGAAGGCTCTCGCGGCGTCGCCGAAGCGGCCGTCCGCGAATGCCTGGCGGCCGTCGCGCTCGGCCTGTTCCGGGACGCCCACCGCCCGCGCGGTCGCAGGCGCCACGAGCGCTGCCGCCAGGGCGAACAGGACCACCGCGACGGCCGGAGGATGCGCGGCGCCCGCTCGCCGCCGACGGCGCCGGATCAGGTCGGGCAGCAGGAACTCCAGCGCCAGCAGCACCAGCGCGGCGGCCAGGAACGGCTGGAAGCGCTCCTGGAAGACCTCGCGCTCGGTCCGCTCCAGAAGCTGCCGGTCCGCGCCCGCGATAAGCTGCGTGTAGAGGACGCCCAGGTCGAAGTTGCCGGTTGCCACGTTGACGTAGCGGCCGCCCGGCGTCACGCCCGCCAGCTCGCGCAGCGCCTCGGCGTCCAGGGCCGTGAGCACTGGCTGCCCCTCGTGCTGCAGGTACCCGCCGTCGGCGTCCGGGTCCGGGATCGGTTGCCCGGTCACCTCATCGCCCAGCCCGACGGCGATGATGCGGGCGCCCAGCGCTCCCAGCTCGCCGGCCGCCTGCAGCGGCAGGCTCCCCAGGTCGCCGCCGTCCGTGATCAGCACCACGTCCCGGTACGGGCTCACGGTATCGCCGAACACGGAGTCGCGCACCACGCGCAGGGCGTCGCCGATCAAGGTGCCGCCGCGCGAAGTGCTGTCCGTCGAGAGCCGTTCCACCGCCAATCTCACGAAACCGTAGTCGAAGGTCAGCGGGCTCTTCACCACCGCCGTCCCGGCGAAGGCCACCAGCGCCACGCGGTCGCCGCGCAACACCTCCAGCGTGTCCAGGATCGCCAGCTTGGCCCGCTCCAGCCGGTTCGGGGCGAGGTCACGGGCGAGCATGCTGCGCGAGGTGTCCACCACGAACACCACGTCGCGCCCGCGGCGCTCGACCGTGCGCGTCTCCGGGGTCCAGCCGGGCCGCGCCAGCGCGACGACGATCAGCACGACGGCGGCCACCAGCAGGCCGCCCTTGAAGGGGCGCGCGTTGCGCCGCTCGGCGTGCATGCCGGCGCGCTCGCCCGCGAAGCTTTGCAGCGTGCGGCGGCGGCGCAGCGCCGCGAGCACGAACAGGGCGACCAGCGGGGGGATCGCCCAGAGCAGCAGGAACGCGTCCGGGGAGCTGAGCCGCACGCCGTCGGTGAGTTCCATCGCCCTGCCCAACCTCGACTATGGGGTGCGCCTGAACACGGTGGCGGCGAGCACCGCGGCCGCCACCGCCGCGCCCAGAGCCGCCAAGGCCCACGGCGCGAACCGTTCGCGAAAGTCGACGTAGCGGACCGACTCGACCTCGCTCTTCTCCAGGTGGTCGATCTCGCCGTAGACGGCGATGAGCGACTCGGTGTCCTCCGCCATGCGGAACAGCCCGCCGGTCCGCTCGGCCACCGCCTGCAGCCCGGCGGCATCCACCGGCTGTCCGGCCGGCAGGCGGAAGGTTCCCAGCGGCGTGCGCACCGTCTGCTCGGGAGCGCCCACGCCGATGCCGATCGCGTACACCTTGATCCCCCAGCCGGCGGCCAGCTCAGCCGCCTCCGCGGGTGTCCGCTGGCCGGCGTTCTGGCTGCCGTCGGTGAGCAGGATGATCACCTTGCTCTTGATCTCGTAGTCGTCGCGGGTGCCGAGCGCCTCCTCGGCCACGCGCAGGCGGGCGGCCGCCAGGGCCAGGGCGTCGCCGATCGCGGTGCCGTCCTGGCTGCGATCGGCGACCACCTCCACGCCGCTCAGGAAGCCGTCCAGGGTCTCGTGCGACAGGGTCAGCGGCAGCACCGTCTCCGGATAGCGCGCGAAGGTGATCAGCCCCAGCAGGTCGTTGGGCCGCCCGCCCAGATCGCCCCCGTCGCCGTGCGCGAAGCGGGCCACCACCTCCTTGACGGCATCCAGCCGCGTCGGGCCGCGGCCGTCCTCGGCGATGGGGGCAATCATGCTGCCCGAGCGGTCGACGACGATCTCGATGGCGATGCCGCGGCTGACGTCGACCACCTGCTCCAGCCCCTCGCGCGGGCGCGCCAGCGCCACGATCAGCAGCGCCAGGGCCAGGAGCTGGAGCGCCGCCGGCAGCCACGCCAGGCGATGGCGCAGCGACGGCGCGATGCCGGCCGGCACCGCCACCGACGGGAACGCGATGCCGATGCGCACGCGGCTCACCGCCGCGCGCGCCAGCGGCAGCAACGCGACCACGGCCAGCAGCCCCAGCGCCCAGGCGGTCTCGAATCTCACCGCCCGTCCTCCCCGGCGGCGGGCGCGGCTGCCTCCGCCGCATCGGCGGTCGCCAGCACGAAGCCGCGGGCGGTGTCGATGATGCGCGCGGTCTGGCCAGCCGACGGCCGCGCACGGGCGAACTTGACCGCGTCGCATGCGGCCAGGAACGCGCGGAGCGTCCGCTGCTGCTCGCGATCGAAGGCCGGCTCCGCCTCGGCGGCCGCCAGGAACTCCTCCGTGGTCTGCTCGGGCGCGCGCAGGCCGAACCGCCCCTCCAGGTACGCGCGCAGGATCGACGAGACCGCCACGTAGAACCGGTCCAGATCCGCCTTGAGGGCCGGGTCACGCTCCAGCTCATCCAGCGCGCGCAGCGCCACCACGCCGGGCGGCTCGATGGGCACCGGCCGGCTCGCAGCCACGCGCCGCCGCCGGCGGATCGCCGCCACGACCGCCGCGGCCAGCGCCAGCGC
>JAPPNY010000005.1 GCA_028818385.1 Spirochaetaceae bacterium | reverse complement strand
CTCCTGGCCAGGGTTACACCTTAACCACCTGTCCAGTTTTCCGGGACCACCTCAACCCTCACGCAGGCGGACTGCACGCACTGCGTGTGCAGCTCACCGATGCGGTCGGAAAGCCCTTTGCGGACCTCCAGAGCCTCGCTCAGGTCCAGCGTCTCGCCGTTGGCGCTCACACTGTGGGCGTAATTGGCACGCTGGATCGCGTTGTTGAGCTTGCGCCGCTTGTGCTCCAGCGCACGGATCGACTCCCGCGTCGCGGACACGTCGAAGTCGTCAGCGGTCCGAAGCTGGTGCTGATCGTTGCCGTACATACCGAGCCGGTCTCGGCTCTTGCGCGCCTCCGGCAGACAGTCGCGGAGCGTCTTGATCCGTGCGTCGTACTCGGCGCGGAGTTCCAGCGCTTCGTACAGGTAGAGTCTGTTCCCTTCGGCAGGCATTGCCGTCCCCTCCAATGAGCGCTGCCTGACCGCTTACGGACTGCTCCGGGCCGCCACCGGCAGCGAGCGGAGGAATGTAGTCAAGGCACCTCATGGGTGACAAGTGTTTGGTGGTCGTCGCTGCGTCGACCGGTTGACAGGCGCCCCGCATGGGGGACACTCACGGGAGGATGCGCTTCTTCAACACCTCGGGTCCGGTGGTTGCCGCCGACCACTACTGCGTGCCGCCACTCGAACGGATCGATCTGAGCGAGATCCTCTCCCTGATCGGCGACAAGCGCTACTTCGTGCTGCACGCACCCCGCCAGACCGGCAAGACCTCGGCACTGCTGGCGCTCCGCGACCTGCTGAACGGCGGCGCCCACGGCCGGTACCGCTGCGTCTACGTGAACGTGGAGGCCGGCCAGGCGGCACGCGAGAACCAGACCGAAGCGATGCGCGCCATCCTCAGCGAGCTGGAGATCGAGTCGGAGGCGACGCTCAAGGATCCGTTGCCCGCCGACCTGTGGCCGGGACTGCTGGATCGAGTCGGCCCGACGGGTGTGCTCCGGCAGGTGCTGACGCGGTGGTCGCAGGCAGACCCCGTACCACTGGTGCTGCTGATCGACGAGATCGACACGCTCATAGGCGACACGCTGATCGCCGTGCTGAGACAGTTGCGCGCCGGCTACCCGCACCGCCCGCTCCGTTTTCCGCAAAGCGTCATTCTGTGCGGGGTGCGCGACGTCCGCGACTACCGTATCCACTCCTCTACCGAGAACGCCATCGTCACCGGCGGCAGCGCCTTCAACATCAAGGCCGAGTCCCTGCGCATCGGGGACTTCTCCGAGGCCGAGGTGCGTGCTCTGCTCGGCCAGCACTCCGCCGACACCGGGCAGCCGTTCTCCGAGGACGCGCTGCAGGCGGTGTGGGAGCTGACCGCCGGCCAGCCGTGGCTGGCGAACGCCCTGGCCCAGCAAGCCTGTTTCCGGGACGAAGCCGGACGAGACCGCCTCCAGGAGATCACCCGCGGCGCGATCCATGCCGCCCGCGAGAAACTCATCCTTCGCCGCGAGACCCACCTCGAACAACTCACCGACAAGCTCTCGGAAGAGCGGGTACGACGGGTGATGGGACCGGTGCTGAGCGGCGGCCAGGCGAACCCGGAGATGCGTCCCGACGACCTGCAGTACGTGCGCGACCTGGGGCTGGTGGCGCCTGACGACCCGATCCGCATCGCCAATCCGATCTACCGCGAGGTCATTCCGCGCGATCTCACGTGGACGACCCAGGCCGGCTTCACACACGATCCCGCCTGGTATGTGGACGCGGACGGCACCCTCAAGCTCGCCGAGCTGCTGGCCGAGTTCCAGCGATTCTTTCGGGAGCACTCCGAACACTGGATCCAGCGGTTCCAGTACCGGGAGGCCGGCCCGCAGTTGCTGCTGCAGGCATTCCTGCAGCGCGTCGTCAACTCCGGCGGCCGGGTAGAGCGCGAGTACGGGCTGGGGCGGATGCGGACCGACCTGCTGATTCTCTGGCCGGCCAGCGCGCCCCCGGACCGCGCGCGCCGGATGGTGATCGAGTGCAAGCTGTTGCGCCGCAGCCTGGAGGAGACCATCCGCACCGGGCTGGAACAGACACGCTCTTACGTGGACCGCTGCGCAGCCGGCGAAGGACACCTTGTGATCTTCGACCGCACCGCCGACAGGCCGTGGAGCGAGAAGCTCTTCCGCGGTACGGAACGCGCAGGGGGCATACCGATCACCGTATGGGGGATGTAGAGAGAGGCCATCAGCTCTCGATGCAGCCCGCGTCCCCCATCAGGCCCCGGAGAGCCCGAGCCGCCCGCTTCATGCCTTCCGCCCCGTCGCCGACATGCGGCTCCAGGGCGAGGAACCCCCGGTATCCGGCGTCACGGAGCTTGCCGAGCAGCTCCAGTGCCTGGCCGTCGCCGGCGCCGGCCACCGTCATCACGCGATCCGCGAGCCTCGTGTCCTTCACCTGCACGTGAGCCACGTACTGGCCGAGAAGCGGCCAGCCCCGGTCAACTGCGCGATCCACGCCGCTGTGGGGGAAGTTGCCGATGTCCCAGACGAACCTGAGGCTCGGGCTGTCGACCCCCTGGAGCAGCGTGCGGCACCGCTCCGGGGTGTCGCCGACCATGCCGGTCTCGTTCTCCATCACCAGAACCACGCCACGCGCGCCGGCAACCTCCGCAAGCGCCTTCAGCCGCGAGAGCGACTCGTCGACGTGCTCGCCCTCCCGACCGAGCGGGGGACGGAACGAGAAGATCCGCACCAGTTTCGTGTTTAGGCGCTCGGCCAGATCCAGGATGCGCCCCAGCTCGGCCAGAGACGACTCCAGGGGCTCCGTGATCGGCGACTTGCCGATACGGCTGCCGATGCAGCTCACCCGTGTCGAGCGCTCCCGGCAGGCCGCCGCCAGGCGCTCGGCCTCCCGGTCGCTGAGGTCGGCAGCCTTCTTGCCCCACGCGGTCCGCATCTCCAGGTAGCGGAGGTCAAGCTCGGCCAAGGTGTCGAGCTGGGTGTCGACGTCGTCGTCTATCTCGTCACCAAACGCGCTCAGTGCGAAGGATGCGCACTCGGCCGTCTGCGCGAACAACGTCTACTCGGGGGCCCCCTCCACGTCCACCGCGACGCCGTTGCCGAGTCCGCGCAGCTCCTGCTTGATGCTCTCGATCCGGTCGAAACCTTCCTGGATCTTGTCGAGCAGGTCGGCTGAAACCTTGATGCCTTCCTTGACCAGGTGCGCCACGGCCGCGCTGCGGTCGGGGACGACCTCCGCACGGACCATCTCGTCGACGCACTTGAGGCTGTCGTTGTCGAGTCGGACGGTCACCGTGTGGGCGCGCGAGTCGAGGGCGCCGGTGACGGCGTCTTTCGCGCCGGTGACGGCGGCGCTGGCGCCGGAAACCACTTTCTCTACCTTGTTTTCCACTTTTCTGAGCATGATCTCCCTCCTGGGATGGTTTCCCCTCCCCCGGCCTCTACCGGGAGTGCAACATACCGCCCCACCGCCTGATGGGACAAGCACACCCCCGGACCCCGTCGTGCGGCCTAACCGGCCAGATGGTCCTCGGCGCGGTCGGCCGGCTCGAAGCCGAGCACCTCGCGCGTGTGATCGGCGTCCAGCCACCGGTAGCGGCTGGTCGAGAGCGCATAGAAGATGTCGAAGCGCAGCGCGGCCGGCGCGTTGACGGCCAGCTCGGCGACGGTGGCCACGTCGCGCTGGCTGCACCACAACGCACCGCCGTCCGCCCCCGCCGGCACGTCGCGATCGTTCACTCCGCCGATGCGCAGGCACAGGCAGGACAGGCCGTGCCCGTCGGCGTACGCCCGGCACATGCCTTCACCCCACACCTTGCTGGCCGAGTAGGGCTCGGTCGGCCGCACCGGGTCCCGGTGCGTGACGCGCCGGAAGCCGTCCGGCACGTCCTCGAAGCGCCCCTCGCTGATCGCCTTGTACGGCTCGTCGAACCGGTAGCCCCAGTTGGTCATGACCGTGCTGGCGTAGACGATGCGGCGCACGCCCTGGCGCTTGCATGCCTCCAGCGCGTTGTATCCGCCGACCACGTTGCTGGGCACGATGACCTCGATCGGCGCCGACGGGTCGGGGATCGCGCCCATGTGGACGACCACCTCCGCCCCCTCGAAGGCCCGCTCCATCGCCTCCAGGTCCGCCAGGTCCGCCAGCCTGAAGCGATCCGGCGGACAGCTCAGCGGGCGCCCCTCCGCCACCCGCGACGACCCCTCGTACCGCCGGCCGCTCCCCGTCACGGTGTAGCGATCCGGCTGCGCCGCCAGGTGCGCGTACACCACGTCGCCGATCAGTCCGCTGACTCCGGTTACGTGTACATTCAATGCCATGGTGCGCGGAGTATCGCCCCGGCCGGGCGGATCGACAAACCACCCGAGCGAAATCAGGGTCGTGCTGACGGACTTCGACGGCGTGGTCCGTCACTGGCCGGCCGCCGTCACGGAGTCCATCGAGGACCGGCACGGACTGCCGCGAGGCAGCCTGGCGAAGACGGCCTTCGACCCGTCCATTCTGGACGACGCGATTACCGGGCGCTTGACGGATTCGGAGTGGCGGAGCGAGGTCACGCGCCGGCTCGCAGCCCAGGCCGATGCCGCCACCGCCCGCTCCGCGGTCGCCGCATGGTCGACCGGTCGCGGGGTCGTGGACACGGCCGCTCTGCGCGTTCTGCAGGCCGCTCGGTCCGTGGCCGCGCTCGGCTTGGTCACGAACGCCACGACCAGACTGGACGACGACCTCGCCCGCCTCAGCCTGAGCGACGCATTCGACTTCGTGGTCAACTCCTCGGCCATCGGCTGCGCCAAGCCTTCGCGGTGTTTCCACGAGCATGCCGCCCGCCGGTGCGGGTTCGAACGCGGAGCCGTCCTGTTCGTGGACGACCGGCCGGAGAACGTCGAGGCCGCGATCGCGTTCGGATTCCACGGACACCTGTACCGCGACCCGGAAACGCTCAGACGCCTGCTGCGCGACTGGAACCTCCGGGTCTAGAACGAGTAGGTGGACTCCGAGCGCCGAGCGACCTTGAGGATGACGATCAACGCGGCATCGTCATGGATGTCGTACAGGATCCGGAAGGGACCGACCCGGACCCGCCACGTCCCTGACTGTCCTCGCACCTTGCGGGCTCCGGGCGGTCGAGGACTCCGGCCAAGATCCAGTATGGGGGAGGCCAGCCTGGACCGCGCCACGGCCGGCAACCGACGCATCTGCCGTTGGGCGGCAGGTGCCAACTCCACCCGACAGGGCATCGGCTACTTCAGGGAGTCAGCGTCCATCTCCGCGAAGAACCCGCTCGCCTCGCGGCCGCCATCCCGCTCCCACTCGCGGCGTGCCTCGTCCAACTCGGCTCGAAGTTCCTCGTCCTCTTTGGCCTCCAGCCACTCGCGCACGGCCTGAGCGACGATATCCTTGGCAGGCTGCCCCTTCCGGGCGGCCTCGACCTTGAGTGCGGTGTAGAGCCCCTCATCCTCAAAGATAACGGTCATTCGCTTGGACACCCTGCCTCCTATACGCCTACACGCCAAAGCGTACAGACGCCTGACCTCTCCGTCTACGGTGGTGACACTACGACACTCTGAACCCGCGGGCGTCCTCCCCGCGGTCAGTGCGTGATGGCTCCCAGGCTGGCCGAAGAGACCAGCCGCGCGTACTTGGCGAGCACGCCGCGCTGGTAGGGGATCGGCCGCTCGGCAGGCTTGATCTCGCGCAGCCGCGCCTCGATCTCCTGATCCGTCAGGGCCACGTCGATCGTCTTGGCATCCAGGTCGAGGGTGATCTCATCGCCCTCCTGCACCGCGGCGATCGGTCCGCCGGCCTGCGCCTCGGGGGCGACGTGGCCGACGACGATGCCGTGGCTGCCGCCGGAGAAGCGGCCGTCGGTGATCAGCGCCACGTCCGCGATCAGCCCGGCGCCGGCGACGATCGAGCCGTCCAGGATCGCGCGCAGGGCGCTCTCCTCCTCGTCGAACACGCGCGCCGGCCCGGTGTGGCGGCGCACCGTGCCGCCCGAGCTCTTCAGCACCGCCCCTTCCGGGGCCAGGTTGCCCTTGATCACGCTGATCGGCGCGGTCGGCTTGACGGGCGCTGACAGCGGATACAGCACGTCCTGGCCCTCCAGCTCCACGCTGACGTCGGCCAGGTTCTCGGCCACCGTGCGACCGTTCACGGTCAGGCAGTCGCCGTGCAGGAGGCCCGCGTCCAGCACCTTCATCGCCGCTTGCCCGCCGCGCTCCCGGCCGTCACCTCTTCAAGACATCCTGCAGCTTCAATAGCGTCATCACGACCTCAGGAACCTGTGAACTTGCATAATCGTTAGCGTGGGCAAGTCTATCTCTGAGATCCTCAATCTTCTTCAGCTCCTTCATAGCCTGGCTGTTACTGCTGTGGCGCTCAAGAGCCTTCGATTTAATAAGTATTTCCCTCTTATCGCAGAATTTCGTAAACAGGAGCGGCTCAACGAAGTCGTCCTGCTCTTCAGACTTCGATTTCTCAATCTGTTCCCCGATTTTCTCCCTTCGCCCACTGCTAATATACTGCATCCAAACATCGCCTGGACATCGCGACCTGATGACGTTGGACATCGTGACCTCGAAACCGCTAACGAGAGCAAAGAGCGCAACGCGACCCGGAGGCTTCTGCAGGTCCGAGAGGGTCACCAGCCCTACAAAGCCCGCCTCCGAAACGACGAGCCGAACGGGCTTCGCATTTCGGTTCACAATAAAGTCAAGAATGCTCGCCTTGGCCCCGATCACGAAATCCTCAGACAAAGGACATAGGCACTCATGGACCCTCTCGGCGGAGTCACGTTCCCCTGCAGTGCGCGTTTTCGTAGGATAGAGTCCGACTATTCTTTCTGGTCCATTGCTTCCAGCATCCGTCACCGGCAGATAATCATAGCTGACGTTGATCGCGCTCATTCGTCCCATGACGTCGGAAACAAGCTCGTTCTTTCGGCACGTCTCAAGATCGCATCGCCTGGTAGCTATCATTTCGACCGTGAGTCCACGCTGAAGAGTCTCGAAGTCATCATGAGAAGCTGTCCCAGCGTTGTTCTTCGTCAGATTACCCATCGTTCCTTGAGACTAGTGCAACCTGCGGCGATGAAGCATCTGATTCACGGCCTCGGTCGAAGAAACCGGAATGTCCACGACACCCAATTGAGTGTGATAACCCGCAATAGCATATCACTCGCATATAGCATGTCGCTCTGATAATGACGCTGTTTCACCGCGAGAATACTCCAACCGGACGGCCAGCAGAGCAATTATTGGCGGTTGAATGTTCACCAGAGACAGCAACTACGCAGGCCCCGTAATAGTATAGCCCGATCGATGATGGTGCGGTCAGGCTGATACTTTGGATGCTGTTGGAGCCCCCCGATATCGAAGGTACGTTAGCTGTGCCTACCCGATCATCAGCGTCACTCATCGAAATACCCAACTGTGCCTCCGTATACGGGCCGGACCGGTAGTACCGCAACGTCGTGGCGGCGGCAGCCACCCCACCCGTGTTGTCGACTGTGACGGAGAGCGTAAAGGACGCTCCGGGAGTCAGTGAGGTGTCGGTTACCCCAGGGCCGTTCAAGAAGCGAAGGTCTGGAGCACCTATGAATAGCGCTCCCGCACGGGAGCAATTGTCGTCCGTATTGGACTCCCCTGCAAGAGTATCCGTACAAGCGCCGTAATGGTACGTCCCAGTAGTGGAAGGAGCCGTTAGGCTCAAGTCCTTCTTGACGGTTCGCCCACGAGATAGGGCAGGCACACTAGTTCCTGTCCGTAAACTCACAAGTTGTTGAACAGGCGTGAATTGATGGTTTT
>JAPPNY010000041.1 GCA_028818385.1 Spirochaetaceae bacterium | reverse complement strand
GGCCGTCGCTCCAGGTCACCGCCAGCGCGTAGTTGCCGACCACCCGCACCTCGTCCGCGCGAATGTCGGCCGGGATGCGCCCGACGTCCAGGAGCTGCTCACCGGAGAACTCGTCCACGCAGCGCGCGCAGCGGCAGTTGGCGCGCAGCTCGCGGTTGGCGACGCGGTCGACCGAGCCGTCCTCCCAGCTCACCGTGATCGAGCTCTCGTCGAAACCGACTTCCGGTTTCGCCTGCGAGCCCGCCTTGCTGCGTCCCAGCGCACGTACGACGGTATCGGCCGCGTGCGCGAACCCCTCGTCGCCGGCATAGGCATCGAACGTGCCGCCGTACGCGGACGGATCGAGCGGAAGCTGGCAGAGCAGCGGCACGCCGAAGCGCTCGGCCAGCGCCTCGCCCCCACCTTCGCCGAACACCTGGTGCCGCCGGCCTTCGCCGTCGGCGAACCAGGCCATGTTCTCGATCACGCCCAGGATCGGCACCTCGACCTTGTCGAACATGACGATGCCCTTGCCGACGTCGGCGAGCGCCAGGGCCTGCGGGGTGGTGACGATCAGCGCCCCGTCGAGCTGGATGGCCTGCGTGATGGTGAGCTGGATGTCTCCCGTGCCGGGCGGCAGGTCGATCAGCAGGTAGTCCAGGCCCTCCCAGGCGACGCCGTGCAGGAACTGCTGCACGTAGTTGGTGACCATCGGCCCCCGCATCACCGCCGGCGCGTCGCCGAGCCAGAAGCCGAACGACATCACCTGCAGGGGGCCGACCGCGACCGGCGCCAGCAGGTTGCCGCGCCCGGCGGTGAGCGGCTGGTCGTGCCGGTTGAACAGGGTGGGCACCGACGGTCCGAAGATGTCGGCGTCCAGCAGGCCTACCCGGTGGCCGCGCCGCGCCAGCTCGCAGGCAATGCCGGCGGCCACCGTCGACTTGCCGACGCCGCCCTTGCACGAGGCCACGGCGATGATCGAGGAGACCTCCTCCAGGCCGGACTCCTTGACCGGGGAGGTGCGCCGCTGCTCGGGCGCGGTGATCCGCACCGTCACGGACTTGACCCCGGGCAGGTCGCCGATCAGCCGCTCCGCCTGCGTCTTGAACTCGTCGCGCACCGGGCACGCAGGCGTGGTGATGCGGATCTCGGCCAGCACGTGCCCGTCCTCGATTTCCACCTCCTTCAGGAACCCCAGGCTGACGATGTCCTGGTTCAGGTCGGGGTCGACGATCGCGCGCAGGGCGTCGGTGACGTCTGCCTTGGAAGCCATGCCCTATGATACTGCCGCGACGCTGCCGGGGGCAGCGCGAGCCCGGATTCCACACCCGCACCACGAGAGATGAGCATGTCTTCTTCCCCTGCCGAATCAGCCGCCGACTCAGCCGCAGCGGTCGGCTGGGACCTTGCCGACCTGTATGCCGCCACCGACGACCCGGCGCTGGACCGCGACCTGGACGCCGCGGACGGGGAGGCCGCGGAACTTGCCGCCGACTACCGTGGCCGCCTGGAGCGCCTCGACGCCGCCGGGCTGGCCGGCCTGGTCGAGCGCTACGAGGCATGCCTGGAGCGGGCCGGCAGGGCGGGCGCCTACGCCCACTTGGCGTGGTCGACCGACACCGGGGACGCGCAGCGCGGCGCGCTGCTGCAGAAGCTCACCGAGCGCTCGGCGCGCCTGCACCAAGCTCTGCTGTTCTTCGAGCTGGAGTGGGCGGGCCTGGCCGACGAGCAGGCTGATGCGCTGCTCTCCGACGAACGGCTCGGCCACTACCGCCACTTCCTGCGCGTCACCCGGCGCACCAGGCCGCACCTCCTGACCGAGCCGGAGGAGCGCGTCCTCAGCGAGAAGTCGGTCACCGGCCGGCGAGCCTGGATCCGCTACTTCGACGAGGTGCACGGCGCGGCGAAGTTCCAGCTCGACGGCGCCGACATCCAGCGCGAGGAGCTCTTGAACAAGCTTCACCAAGCCGACCGGCCGCTCCGGCAGCGCGCCGCTGCCGCGCTGACCGAGGGGCTGCGCGCGCTGCTGCCCACCTCGACCTACGTGTTCAACACGCTGTTGGCTGACAAGGCATCGGAGGACCGGCTGCGCAGCTTCCCCTCCTGGATCAGCGACCGCAACCTGGACAACCAGGTCGACGACACCGTCGTCGACGCGCTGGTCGCCGCCGTGGTCGCCCGCTACGACATCGTCGAGCGCTACTACCGGCTGAAACGCCGGCTGCTCGAAGTCGGCGAGCTGTTCGACTACGACCGCTACGCGCCGCTCGCTGCCGAGTCCCGGCGCTACCACTGGGACGATGCCGTGGAGACGGTGCTGTCGGCCTACCGGCGCTTCAGCGGCCGGCTGGGCGAGCAGGCGGCGCTCTTCTTCGACAACGCCTGGATCGACGCGCCGATCCGGCCGCGCAAGCGCGGCGGCGCCTTCTGCCACTCGTGCGTGCCCTCCGTCCATCCCTACCTGCTGCTCAACTACCAGGGGCAGCCGCGCGACGTGATGACCCTCGCGCACGAGCTCGGCCACGGCGTGCACGGGCTGCTGGCCGCCCCGCGCGGGTACCTGCAGTTCCACACGCCGCTGACCACCGCGGAGACCGCTTCCGTGTTCGGAGAGGCGCTGGTCTTCCAGGACCTGCTGGAACGTGAAGACGACCGGCGCGAGCGGCTGGCCATGCTGGTGCGCCGCATCGAGGACACCTTCGCGACCGTCTTCCGCCAGACCGCCATGAACCGCTTCGAAGAGGCCATCCACGAGGCGCGCCGCAGCGACGGCGAGCTCACGCAGGAGCGCTTCGCGGAGCTGTGGCTGTCCACGCAGCGGGCGATGTTCGGCGACAGCGTCACCCTGAGCGAGGACTACGGCGCCTGGTGGAGCTACATCCCCCACTTCGTGCACACCCCGGGCTACGTGTACGCCTATTCCTTCGGCGAGCTGCTGGTGCTGGCGCTCTACGCCCGCTACCAGGAGGCAGGCGAGTCGTTCGCGGACTCCTACGTGGAGATGCTGGCGGCCGGCGGCTCCGACTGGCCGCACCGGATCATGCAGCCGCTCGGCGTCGATCTGACCGATCCCGGCTTCTGGGACCGCGGCTTGGCCATGGTCGAGCAAATGGTGGAGGAAGCCGAGGAGTTGGCCGGCTGAGAAGCCGGCGGTAGCGCGATACGTCGGTCATCCCGTACAGTCGGCAGCGCGTGATTCGCTGGTGCTTCGAGGTGCTGACCTCCTCGGTCGGCAAGAAGGCGTTGATGGGCGCCACCGGGTTGTTCCTGTGCTCGTTCCTGGTGGTGCACCTGTACGGCAACCTGCTGCTCTACGCCGGCGCCGCGTACTTCGAGGAGCACGCGCACGCCTTCGCCACGAACGTCATCATCCGCATCATCGAGGTGTTCCTGTTCCTGTCGATCGTCCTGCACGCGGCCAGCGGCATCTGGCTCACCGCCCAGAACCGCAAGGCGCGCCCGGTGCGCTATGCCAGGAACCGCTCGGCGGGAAGGAGCACGCTGGCCTCGCGCACGATGGTGATCACCGGCAGCGCGATCTTCGTCTACCTGGTGATCCATCTCCGCCACTTCTTCTACGAGTCCCGTCTCGGGCCACGGGCAGACGATGTGTCGCTGTATGAGCTGGTGGTCACCACCTTCCGCATGCCGGCATATGCGGTGCTGTACGTCGTGGCGATGATCCTCCTGGCCGCGCACCTGCTGCACGGCTTCCAGTCCGGCTTCAAGTCGCTGGGGCTGCACCAGGTGCGCTACGCGCGCCTGATCCGCGCCGTGGGCATCGTCTTCTCCATTGCCGTGCCGGCCGGTTTCGCGTCGCTGCCGATCTACTTCGTCGCCGGCGGAGGCAACGGATGAGGCGCGGCGGAGCCGGCCGGCCGAAACGGTCCCGCGCCGGTCGGACCGGGCGCGGCGCGAAGCCGCAGGACACGCTCGACGGCCGCGCTCCTTCCGGCGAGCTTGCCGAACGCTGGACGAAGCACCGCTTCGACCTGAATCTGGTCAACCCGGCCAACCGGCGCCGCTACTCCGTGATCGTGGTGGGCTCCGGGCTGGCCGGCGCGTCGGCCGCCGCCTCGCTCGCGGAGATGGGCTACCAGGTCACCTGCCTGTGCCTGCAGGACAGCGCCCGGCGCGCGCACAGCATCGCCGCGCAGGGCGGCATCAACGCCGCCAAGAACTACCCCAACGACGGCGACAGCGTCTTCCGGCTGTTCTACGACACCATCAAGGGCGGCGACTACCGCGCGCGCGAATCCAACGTCCACCGGCTGGCGGAGATCTCCAACCTGATCATCGACCAGTGCGTGGCGCAGGGGGTGCCGTTCGCGCGCGAGTACGGCGGGCTCCTGGCCAACCGCTCGTTCGGCGGCGCGCAGGTGTCGCGCACCTTCTACGCGCGCGGCCAGACCGGCCAGCAACTCCTGCTCGGCGCCTACGGAGCGCTCAGCCGGCAGGTGGCCGCCGGCCAGGTGAAGATGCTCACGCGGCGCGAGATGCTGGACGTGGTCGTCGTGGACGGCACCGCGCGCGGCATCGTCGCCCGCAACCTGCTCGACGGCAGCCTGGAGACGCACGCCGCGCACGCGGTGCTCTTGGCCACCGGCGGTTACGGCAACGCCTACTACCTGTCCACCAACGCCATGGCCAGCAACGTCACCGCCACCTGGCGCGCCCACAAGCGCGGTGCGCTGTTCGCCAACCCGTGCTTCGTGCAGATCCACCCGACCTGCATTCCGGTGTCGGGCGAGCACCAGTCCAAGCTCACCCTGATGAGCGAGAGCCTGCGCAACGACGGCCGCGTCTGGGTGCCCCGCGCGACCGACGATGCCCGCCCACCCGCCGAGATCCCGGAGGCGGACCGCTCCTACTTCCTGGAGGAGCGCTACCCGGCGTTCGGCAACCTGGTGCCGCGCGACGTGGCCTCGCGCGCCGCCAAGGAGGTCTGCGACGCCGGCCGCGGCGTGGGCGCCACCGGCCAGGCCGTCTACCTGGACCTGCGCGACGCCATCGAGCGGCTCGGCGTGGACACCATCCGCGAGCGCTACGGCAACCTCTTCCAGATGTACCAGATGATCACGGGCGAGGACGCCTACACCGGCCCGATGAGGATCTATCCGGCCGTCCACTACACGATGGGCGGCCTCTGGGTCGACTACGACCTCCAGACCACCATCCCCGGCCTGTTCGCGCTGGGCGAAGCCAACTTCTCCGACCACGGCGCCAACCGCCTGGGCGCCAGCGCCCTGATGCAGGGGCTGGCCGACGGCTACTTCATCATCCCCTACACGCTCGGCGGCTACCTGGCCACCGCGCCGCTGCCCGACGTCGACACCGGCCACGCGGCGTTCGCGGACGCCGAGCGGCAGGCGGCCGAGCAGCTCGGGCGCCTGGCCGCCCTGGACGGCGGCACACCGGTGGAGGACTTCCACCGCCGCCTGGGCCGCGTCCTGTGGGACAAGGCGGGCATGGCGCGCAGCGCGGAAGGGCTCACGGAGGCCAGGGGCGAGATCGCCGAGTTGCGCGACCGCTTCTGGACGGAAGCGTCGGTGCCGGGCAGCGCGGCCGACCTCAACAACGTCCTGGAGCGGGCCGGCCGCGTGGCCGATTTCCTGGAGTTCGGGGACCTGATCGTGCAGGACGCCCTGCACCGCGAGGAGTCCTGCGGGTCGCACTTCCGCGTCGAGCACCAGACCCCGGACAACGAGGCGCTGCGCGACGACGAGCGTTTCTCCTACGTCGCCGCGTGGGAGCACGAGGGGGTCGGTACGGACGCGCGGCTGCACCGCGAGGACCTCACCTTCGACGTCGCCCACCCAACCGCCAGGAGCTACAAGTGAGGGTGCATTTCCGCCTTGATGCCGGCGCGCGAATCGCGAAACTGCCAAGGCGGTGTTCCCAGGAAAGCGCTTCGAAGTCACCGTCCGCAGAGCGGAAAGGCACCCTCAAGTGACGATTGCGTTGCGGGTCTGGCGTCAGGGACGCGACGAACCCAAGGGCCGGCTGGTCGACTACGAGGTGCCGGACGTCTCCCCCGACATGTCGTTCCTGGAGATGCTGGACGTGCTCAACGACTCCCTGGAGCGCCGCGGCGAGGAGCCGATCGCGTTCGAGCACGACTGCCGGGAGGGCATCTGCGGCTCCTGCGGCTTCATGATCGACGGCCGCGCGCACGGCCCGCTCGCCGGCACCACCGTCTGCCAACTGCACATGCGCCACTTCGCGGACGGCGACACGCTGGTGGTCGAGCCGTGGCGGGCGCGCGCCTTCCCGGTGATCAAGGACCTGGTCGTGGACCGCGGCGCCTTCGACCGGATCATCCAGGCCGGCGGCTACATCTCGGTCAACACCGGCAGCGCCCCCGAGGCGAACTCCGTGCCGGTCGCCAAGGTGGACGCGGAGGCGTCCCTGGACGCCGCGGCCTGCATCGGCTGCGGGGCGTGCGTGGCCGCCTGCAAGAACGCGTCGGCGATGCTGTTCACCAGCGCCAAGCTCACCCACCTGGGTCGGCTCCCGCAGGGGCAGCCGGAACGCCGCCGCCGCGTGCGCGCCATGGTGCGCACCATGGACGCGGAGGGATTCGGCAACTGCACGAACGAAGCGGAGTGCGAGGCGGAGTGCCCGAAGGGCATCTCCTTCGAGACCATCGCCCGCCTCAACCGCGAGTTCCTGGCCGCCGAGCTCGGCGATCCCGCCGGAGAGTGAGCCCGCGGTGACACAGCGCTGGCGGAAGCTGGGCGTCATCTTCCCGCAGCGGGACGAGCTCGTCTGGAACCAGCGCCCGTCGGCGCCGTGCGTCTTCCGCACCGACGACCGCTACCTGATGTACCTGCACGGGCTGCAGTTCTACAGCGAGCAGCGCAAGCTCACGCGGATCGGGCTGGCGGAGGCGCCGCTCGACGACCCGCTCGACTGGCGCATGGTGAGCGAGGAGCCGCTCATCGACCTGGGCGGCGAGGGGGCGATCGACTCCCACATGGCCGCCTACCCGTGGGTAACGCGGATCACCGACACCCACTGGCACCTGTACTACGCGGCATGGGACGGCTCGTTCCTGCCGCACGCGACGCACCAGAAGCGCTACCAGACCTGCATGGCACAGAGCGATGACGCCGGCGTCACCTGGCGGCGCGACGGCCGGCCGCTGTTGGCGCTGGGACGCAGCGGCGCCCCCGACGAGAACGGCACCGGCTCGTGCGCGGTGATCCCGGTCGGCGACGAGTACTGGATGTACTACACGGCGCTGTCCGTGCCCACCGCCGACTGGGGGCGGGTCTCCACCGCGCTCGCCGTCTCGCGAGACGGCGGCCACACCTTCGTCCCGCACGACGCGGGAGCGTTGCTGAATCTGCCGCCCCGCATCGGCCACCTCTCCTCGACCTGCTCCAAGCCGTTCGTCGACCGCTCCGGCGACCGCTTCCACATGTGGTTCAGTTGCGCCGTCGACGGCGAGCACTACCGCATCCACCATGCGCAGAGCGCCGACGGCATCCACTTCAAATGGCTCCCCCACCCGGTCGTCGACGTAAGCGAATCCGGCTGGGACTCCCAGATGACCTGCTACCCGTCGGTGATCCGCCACGAAGGCCCGTCCGGACCCCGCACCCTCATGTTCTACGCCGGCAACGACTACGCCGGCATCGGAGCCGCCGAGCTCGTGACCTCGGGTGACTCTCGATGATCGAGAGACACCCTTCGATAGCCCCGGATGTACGACATGGCGCTCGCGGAGCGAACGGTGGATTTGTCCGGGATACCGACTCTCGAGGCGTAGACTGGATAGACGACCGGAGCGACAGCACCGAATCCCCGGTCAACCGACGCCTGAGCGCTACGTCCTGAACACCAGTCGCTATGGACTCCATTCCATGATGTCCTGGAAGCGGACGATGTCCTGCGCCTTGTAGAACCCGGGTTATTCGCGCTCCAGCCCGAAAGTTGGCTGAATTGAGGATTCGAGAC
>JAPPNY010000147.1 GCA_028818385.1 Spirochaetaceae bacterium | reverse complement strand
ACACGCTGATCTCCAGCTCCGATGCCCACTCGCCGCCGAAGCTGGCGCGGGAGGCCACGGTGTTCGACACCGAACTGAGCTACGACGCGCTGTTCGGCGCGCTCGCCGGCGGCGGCGCGGCCGGCTATCGCGGCACCATCGAGTTCTTCCCGGAGGAGGGCAAGTACCACCTGGATGGGCACCGCAAGTGCGGGGTCTGCTGGCAGCCGGAGATCACGATCGCCCACGCCGGCCGCTGCACGGCCTGCGGCAAGCCGGTTACCGTCGGTGTCTACCACCGGATGGAGGAGCTGGCCGACCGCCCACGGGGCGCTCGGCCGGATGCCGCCGGGCCCTTTGCCAGCCTCGTCCCATTGCCGGAGGCGCTCTCCGAGATGATGGGCGTCGGCCCAGGCTCCAAGCGCGTGCAGGCAGAGTATCACCGCCTGCTGAGACGGCTGGGACCGGAGCTGACGATCCTGCAGCACCTGCCGCTGGAGGACGTAGCCGCGGCCGGGGATGCGCTGCTGGTGGAGGGCATCCGCCGCATGCGCGCCGGCGAGGTGCGGACGCGGAGCGGGTACGACGGCGAGTACGGGGTGATCAGCCTGTTCGACGGAGCGGCGGACCGGGCGTCGGTGTTCCAGCTCGGCATGTTCGCCCACCCCACGCCGGACGGGGCAGCGCCACCTGCCGCGGAGCCGCGGCCCGTCGCCGCCGGCGCGATCCCGCCGGATGATCCCGAGCCCGGGGATGCCGGCCCGGAGGCGGCGAACGCCGCCGCCCATTCCGCAGCTTCGCCCCACGTTCCCGGCTGGATCGACGGACTCAACACCGCGCAGCGGGCGGCCGTGACGCACACCGATGGTCCCTTGGCGGTGGTAGCCGGACCCGGCACCGGCAAGACCCGCACGCTGACCGCGCGCATCGCGTTTCTGATCGAGTCGCGGGGCGTCCCGCCGGAGACGGTGTTGGCGCTCACCTTCACCAACAAGGCCGCCGAGGAGATGCGCGAGCGGCTCGCCGGGCTGCTCGGGGACGCCGGGCCGCTCGGGATCACCGTCGGCACGTTCCATCAGCTCGGTGCCGCCGTGCTCCGGGAGTTCGGCGCGGCCGCCGGCCTCTCGAGCACGTTCGTCATCGCCGATGACGAGGATCGCCGCGCGCTGTTGCGGAAATGCGCACCCGAGCTGCCTGCCGCAGAAGTCCGGAGGGTGCTGGAGGCGATCTCCAGCGCCAAGAATCTCCTGACGCGGGAGTCGCCCATCGAACGGCCGGAAGGGGGTGCCGAGGGCGGCACGCCGGACCTGCCGGCGATCCGGAACCGGTACGACGCCGCCCTCGCCGAGGCGGAGGCGCTGGACTTCGACGACCTGGTCTTTCGCACCGTGCGGTTGCTGGAGACCGACAGCGCCGTCCTCGACACCCTGCAGAGGCGATTCCACTGGATCTCCGTGGACGAGTACCAGGACGTGAACGCCGCCGGGCACCGGCTGCTGCGGCTGCTGGTCGCGGGCGGTGCGAATCTCTGCGTGATCGGCGACCCTGACCAGGCCATCTACGGCTTCCGCGGCGCGGATCACCGCTACTTCCTCCAGTTCGCCCGCGACTTTCCCGGCGCGCGGCAACTCCACCTGGACCGCAACTACCGGTCGCCGCAGGCGATCCTGGATGCGGCCGCGCAGGTGATCGCCCGCAACGCGGATCGCCGGTCGACGGCGCTCATCGCAGACTACGCCGGCCAGGTGAAGGTGGACGTGCACGGCGCCCCGACCGACCGCGCAGAGGCCGAGTTCGTCGTCCACCAGGTGGAGCGCATGGTGGGCGGCACCAGCTATTTCTCGCTTGACTCGGGGCGCGTCGATGACGACGGCGCGTCCGAGCACCGCGCGTTCGGGGACTTCGCGGTGCTGTACCGGCTCAACGTCCAGGCGCGGTTGCTGGAAGAGGCCTTCGACCGTTCCGGCATTCCGTACCAGACCACCGGCGCCGCCGCGGCCGAGCAGCAGCCGGTGCGGGCGATCCTCTCGCTCCTGTGGCTGACGCTGGCGCCCGGCAGCCGCGTCCATCGGGCACGGCTGGCCCTCGGTCATGGCGCGCCCGGACACGCCGACGTGACCGAAGCCCTGTCCGCGATCTCGGGCATGTCCGCGATCTCGGGCCGGTCCACGATCCCGGCGGCGGGAACGCCCGGATCGGTGTCGGTCGCCGATTTCGTCGGGGCCGCGGCCACGGCCTGGGGCGAGCTTCGCGCCAAGGAGTACGACGCCGCCGAACGGGAGCGGATCTCCCGCGTGCAGCACGCGGCCGGTCCCTTCGGCGCCCGCCTGCGGGACTTCCTGACGGCGATGGCGCTGCAGAGCGAGACCGACCGGTATGATGAGCGCGCGGATCGGGTGACCCTGATGAGCCTGCACGCCGCCAAGGGGCTGGAGTTCCCGGTGGTGTTCATCGTCGGCTGCGAGGAGGGGTTGCTGCCGTATCGGCCCGCGCATCGCCAAGCCGATCCGGACGAGTCGGAGGAACGGCGGCTGTTCTACGTCGGCATGACCCGCGCCCGGCAGCGGCTGGTCCTGACCCACGCGGAGCGCCGCCTGCTGTTCGGCCGGACGATGGAGAACCGCCTGTCCGGCTTCGTCGAGGACATCGAGGAGGCGCTCCGCGAGGCGAGCCGGGCGGAACGGCGCCGCCGGCCGGAGCCGGCCGTCGACGCGCAGCTTCCGTTGTTCCAGGATCCCGGCAACGAGGAGGAACGAGATGAGCATCATCGCCGGCTATGACGTCGGCCGCCTGATCACGGAGTTCCGGGTCAACGGGTTCGTGGTCTTCGACGGCCTGATCGCGCAGGACACGTTCGACCGCATCCAGGAGGCGTGGACGCCGATCCGCGATGCCGACATCGAGCGCCAGGGCCCCAACCCCCACCGCGGATGGGGCCGGTACAACGTGCGCGTGCCGTTCCGCCGGCCGTTCGTGGAACCGGAGATCTTCGAGCACCCGGCGCCGGTGGCGTTCCTGGAAGCCGTCCTGGGCGCCGACTACGTCTGGCCCCACTTCGACAGCAACATCCCGCTGCCCGGCACCGACTACCAGCGCTGGCACCGAGACGGCCTTGCATCGCCGTTCCCGGGGGTCCGCGTGCCGACCTACCAGGTCGGCGTGAAGTTTCCGCTGGTCGACACGAGCGAGGAGAACGGCAGCTTCGAGGTGATGCCGTGCTCGCAGTACATCGGCGACGAGGAGCTGCCCGGAGAGCTTGACGATCTGCTCGGGCGCGGGCCGAACGACGGGGACACGTTCCGTTCCCGCCGTTTGAACCTCAAGCGCGGCTCGCTGTGGATACACGACAATCGCGTGCTGCACCGCGGCACCCCGAACCGCTCCGACCATCCCCGCGACGAGCTGTGCATGGCGATGAACCGGCCCTGGGTCTTCAACTCCTGGCAGCACACGAACACCGAGGGCCATTTCCCCAGGGACCTCTGGGACTCGCTGTCCGACCACGCCCGGCAGGTCCTGCGCCTGCAACGGCTGACCGACCAATGAGGACGGTTGCGTGAAGCGCAGGAGCCTCTATCTGGCCAACCCCTACGGGTTCTCGGCGCAGCAGCGCGACGGACCGCTGGCGATCCTGGTCGAGGCGCTGACCGCCGCCGGGGCGGAGGTGTGGGAGCCTTTTGCGCGCAACAACCAGATCGACCGCACCACGGCCGGCTGGGCCTACCGCATCGGGCAGGCCGACCTGCGCGACGTGCGCGATGCGGACGGCCTGTTCGCGGTGGTCAACGGCTGCCCGCCGGACGAAGGGGTGATGGTCGAGCTGGGGCTTGCCATCGCGTGGGAGAAGCCGGTGTTCCTGTTTCGCGACGACTTCCGGCGCTGCACCGACAGCGAGGCCTATCCGCTCAACCTGATGCTGTTCACGAGCCTGCCGGAGGTGGGCTGGGAGGACTACTGGTACCGCTCGGTGGCGGAGATCGCCGACCCCGACAAGGCCCTGGCCCGTTGGCTATCCTCTACGGTATGAGTGAAGTGACATTGCGCGCCGGACCGCATCGCCGGGCCTGGTGCCCGACCTGGTTCGACGCCCCGGACGGCGCCGCGCCGCCCGCCTGCCAAGTGTCCGGCGACCGCGCCGCCTGCATCGTGACCGACCTGGATGCCGGGGGCGAGCTGACGCTCGACGGCAGCGTCGCTCCGGCGGCCGGCGGGGTCGCCGTCGACGAGCGGGACGGAGCCCTGGACGTCTCGGTGGGCGGCGCTCCCTGGTGCAGCTACCGCTACACGCCGGGCGACGTGCGCCCGGTGCTGCATCCGGTCGCCGGTCCGCACGGCATCCCCATGACGCGCGCGTGGCCGCTCGCCGACGACGTGGCGGACGAGGAGACCGACCACGTCCACCACCGCTCCTGCTGGGTCGCGCACGGCCTGGTGAACGGCGTCGACTTCTGGAGCGAGGCGGAAGGCCACGGCCGGCAGGCGCGGGTGGCGCTGGACGCGGTCGAAAGCGGCCCGGTGTTCGGCCGGATCGCAGAGCGGCTCTGCTGGGAGAGCGCCGCCGGCGACCCCGTCGTCGACGAGCACCGAACGCTCGTCTTCTGGAACACGCCGGAGCGGCTGCGGATGATCGACATTTCAGTCGGGTTCCGTGCCGCCCACGGGGCCGTCCTCTTCGGCGACACCAAGGAGGGCGGAATCGTCTCGCTACGGGTGCCGGAGGCGATCAAGGAGACGCGCGGCGGCACCATGGTCAGCGGGTCCGGCGGCATCGGGGAGGGCGAGTGCTGGGGTCAGCGCGCCCCCTGGGTGGACTACTTCGGTACGCTCGCCGACCCGCGGGGCGAGCCGCGGACCGTGGGCATCGCGGTGCTCGACCATCCGCGCAATCCGCACTATCCGACCTTCTGGCACATCCGCGCCTACGGCCTGCTGTCCGCCAATCCGTTCGGTCTGGCGGACTTCCGCTCCAGTTACCAGGAGCGGGGGGACTGGACCCTCGAAGCCGGCGCGACGGCGACCTTCCGCTACCGCATCGTGCTGCACGAAGGTGACGCCGGTCAGGCCGCGATCGGCGACCGGTTCGCCGACTGGGCCTGGCCGCCGCAGGTGGGCGCATAGACAGCCCGCCAGGGCAAGGAACGGGCGCGTGGGCTTCAAGATCGGCCTCTGCGGCGTCAGCAAGTTCGGCAGGAAGTTCGTAGCGCTGTTCGCGGCCCATCCCGACGTGGACGAGGTGGTGCTGGCCGACGTGAGGCCGGCCCGGCTCCACGAGATCGCCGGGCAGCACGGCATCACCCGGACGGTGAGCTCGCTCGACGAGCTCTGCCGGAGCGACGTCGACGCGGTCGCGCTGTTCACGCAGCGCTGGACCCACGCTCCGCAGGTCGTGCAGGCGTTGCGCGCCGGCAAGCACGTCTACTCGGCGGTGCCCGCCGCGGTCACCCTGGACGAGCTGGCGGAGCTCGTGCGCACGGTGGAGGCGACCGGGCTCCTCTACATGCTCGGGGAGACCGGCTACTACCACCCCCACAGCGCCTTCTGCCGCCGCCGGTACGCGGATGGTGACTTCGGCGACTTCGTCTACGGCGAGGGCGGCTACTACCACGACATGGCGCACTTCTACCGGTCGTTCTGGCTGAGCAACGACGACTGGAGGCCGTTCGCCAGCCTGCCGCCCATGTTCTACCCGACCCACTCGACCTCGCAGGTACTCGGCATCACGTTCCGGCGGATGACGGAGGTGAGCTGCTTCGGACAGGCGGACCGCCACCCCGACGGGATATTCGACCGGAGCCTGAGCCACTGGGGCAACTCGTTCAGCAACCAGTCGGCGCTGTTCCGGACCTCCGACGGCGGTACCGCACGGATCAACGAGTTCAGGAGGGTCGGCCACGGAACCCTGCGGGTGACACTGCTCGGCACGCGCGGGGCGTTCGAGCAGCAGACGCGCATGGACGGCGGGATGGCGGACGGGGACGCGGTCTGGACGCGCTTCGAGCAGGTCGCCGACAACCCCGTGGACGGGGTCTTCGACTACCGCAAGGAGTACCTGGAGAAGCGTCACGAGGATGTCTCGCGGCTCATGGCCCATGACGACGGCGTGGAGATCACGGAGGACAACCTCGGCGACCTGCCGCGGGAGTACCTGGGCAGAAGACATGTGCGCGTCTCCGCGTCGCATCCGATCGAGCGCATCCCCAAGGAGTTCGTCGGCCTGCCGAACGATCACTTCGGCTCGCACCAGTTCCTGGTGCTCGACTTCGTCGAGGCGTTGCGCTCGGGCAAGCTCCCGCCCAACAACGTGTGGCAGGCAGCCCGCTACAACGCCCCCGGTCTGGTGGCGCACGAGTCGGCCAAACGCGGCGGCGAGCTGCTGAAGATCCCGGATTTCGGCACGCCGCCCGCGGACTGGCCGTATCTGGATCCCGAGACCACACTGAGGGACTGAGGCGGCGGAGCCGTCACCGAGGAGGACATCAGCCATGGCAGACGGCGCACCGCTGACTCGACTGGCCGCGGGTGACACGCACGATGACGCGCGTATCGGCAGGGTGCTCGACGAGAATTCCCATTTCGAGCTCTCACCCTGCACCGACCGGGAGGAGTGGCTGCAGAGAGCCGTCTACCTGCGCCGGCGGATCCTCTGCTGCTGCGGCCTGTGGCCCGTGCCCGAGCGGCAGCCGCTGAACGCACGGGTGTTCGGCAGGGTGGAGCACGACGGGTACGCCACCGAGAAGGTGTACTTCGAGAGCCGGCCCGGGTTCTTCGTGACCGGCAACCTGTACCGGCCGCTGGAGGAGGGGCCGCCGCGCCCGGCCGTGCTCTGCCCGCACGGACACTGGACGCACGGCAGGCTGGAGGATTCGGATGCCTGCTCGGTGCCGGCGCGGTGCGCCACCTTCGCGCGAGCGGGGTACGTCGTCTTCTCCCACGACATGGTGGGCTACCTGGACAGTCACCAAGTGGACCATGCCTTCCGCGCCCGGCGCGCGCCGGACGGTTCCATGTTTCTGGGGAGCTATCCGGACGACGCGCTCTGGGGGATCAACGCACCCGGCGTGCAGTTGTGGAACAGCATCCGCTGCCTCGACTTCCTGCAGACCCTCCCCGACGTCGACGGCGACCGCATCGGCTGTACCGGAGCGTCCGGCGGCGGCACCCAGACCTTCCTGCTGACGGCCGTGGACGACCGGGTCGCGGCGGCGGCGCCGGTGTGCATGGTGTCCCCGAACATGCAGGGCGGCTGCATCTGCGAGAACGCGCCCAATCTCAGGATCGATACCTCGAACATCGAGATCGCCGCGCTGGCGGCGCCGCGCCCCCTGCTCCTGGTATCGGCGACCGATGACTTCACCCGCGAAGCGCCCAGGTTCGCCGTTCCCCCGATCAGGGAGGTCTATGGCCTGTTCGGCGCGGCGGAAAGAGTGGACTTCGCGCACGTCGCCGCCGGCCACAACTACAACGGCGAGAGCCGGCAGGCCGTGTACGAGTGGTTCGGCAGGTGGCTGCTGGGAACCGACGACACGCGGTCCCTGCGGGAGCGGCCCAGGCGGCGCGCGACAGGCTGGCTGCGCGACGCGCTCGTGTTCTACGACACCGAGCGCCCGCAACGGGACATGGATGACGAGGTTCTTCGAGAGAACCTGCTGTCGGAAGCGGTGCGGGCGATCGAAGACCGGTCCCCGCGGGATGCCGCGGGCGTTCGGAGCTGGTGCGATGCGATGGGCCCGCTCTATGAGCACGCACTGCTGGCATCCGTGCCGCAGCCGAGCGACATCTCCGTCGCCCGGAGCGAGGAGGTCCGCATCGACGGGATCGTCCTGAACGCCGTGCAGCTCTCCCGGCACCCGATCGGCGACCGGGTAGCGGCGGTGGAGGCAACGCCGGAGGGCACGCCGCCGACCGGCGCCGCTCTGCTGGTGCACGGGGACGGCTCGAAGGCGCTGGTCGACCTGGACAGGGGCTTCTGCGCCCCGCTGGTCCGGAAGCTCGTCGTTCAAGGCCGGAGGGTGCTGGTCGCGGAATGCTTCGCGGCTCCGGGCAGCAACGGCCGGGACGAGCTGGAGCGCAGGGAGCAGGAGCGCCGCTTCTTCCAGACCTATAACCGGACCGTCGCCATGGAGCGCATCCAGGACATCCTGACGGCGCTCGCCTACCTGCGGCACGCCGCCGGTACGGAGGCCATCGACCTCGCGGGCTTCAAGGACGCCGGCATCTGGTGCCTGCTTGCCAGGGCCGTGGCAGGGAGCACCGGGTCCACCGTCGCCGATGTCGACGGTTTCGACCCCGACGACGACGAGGCGTGGATCGAGCGCGCCTTCATCCCGCTCATCCGGCGCGCTGGAGGGCTGGACACGGCGCTGGCGCTGGCCGCTCCGGCGAAGCTCTGCTTCTACAACGCCAGTGACAGGTTTCCTGCCGCCAGGGTGTCTCGCCTCTTCCATGCCCTGGGCAAGCCGGAGCACCTCAGGATCGAGCAGGGCGGCCTCGCGGACGAGGAGATCGTCCGCTGGATCGCCGGGGCTCACTGACCGGGGACACCCGTGCCGAATGCCAGGCGTCCGAACATCATCTTTCTCATGACCGACCAGCACCGCTGGGACGCGCTGGGCTGCGCGAATCCGGTGGTCAGGACGCCGCACCTCGACGCGCTTGCGGCGCAGGGCATCCGCTACGGCCAGGCGATATGCAACGTGCCGTGCTGCATCCCGAGCCGCTACTCGATGATGACCGGCCTCTACGGATCGCAGTGCGGCATCCGCGCCAATGCCCAGATGATCCCCACCGACGATGAGCTGCCGTTGCCGGTGATTCCTCAGCGGCTCCACCGGCTCGGCTACCAGACCGCCGGGTTCGGCAAGACCCACTGGTACGCGGAAGTTCCCGGTGCCCCCGGCCCGCGGCCGTCGCGGCGCGGGTTCGAGGTGCGCACCCACACCGAGAGCCAGCACACCGTGCACGCGGAACCGGGCATGCTGCACCAGGACCAGGACGACCCCGAAGGGTTCGCCCGGTTCAGGCGCGAGATCGCCCCCTACGGATACGGGGGAGAGAACGCGGCCGGCTATATCGGTTGCACCAGCGCGGTTCCTGCGAGCGAGCACCGCGAAGGGTGGGGCACCGCGCAGGCGCTCCGCTTTCTGGACGAGCAGCGCGATCCGGAGCGGCCGCTGTTTCTCTACCTCTCCTTCGACCAGCCGCATGCCGGGTTCAACGTCCCTGCCGGCTACGAGGACCTCTACCGGCTCGACGACATTCCGGACCGCCCGCTGCCGCCGTGGGCCGACGGAGCCTCCCGGCACTGCATGCCGCACGAGCACGCTCCGCTGCCGACCAGCGGCCGCATGGACCTGCGGGAACGCTGGGCGAACATGGATCCTCGGGAGCGGAGGCGCACGACGCTGCGTTACTACGCCATGTGCTCGTACGTGGACGACATGTTCGGCCGCGTGCTCGGCCGGCTGCGGGAGACGGGGGAGCTGGAGGACGCCTTCGTCATCTTCTGCTCCGACCACGGCGAGATGCTCGGCGACCGCCTGCACCTGTTCAGCAAGTACTGCCTGTACGAGGGCAGCGTGCGCGTGCCGCTGATCGTCGCCGGCGCCGGGGTCCCGGAGGACCGGCGCGGCAGCGTGGACGACCGCTGCGCCGAGCTGATCGACGTGCTGCCGACGCTGCTGCAGGTGAGCGGCGAGCCCCCCGACCGCACGTTGCCGGGCCGGAGCCTGCTGGAGGCGCCCTGCCGCAGGGGCGGCTTTGCCGAGTATCACGGCGTGGGCGGAGAGACGGTGCAGAGCGGTCCCGCATACCTGTGGCGCACGAAGACCTGGAAGCTGATCCTGTACTTCGCCGAGGACCTCTCGCAGGCGGTGAACCACACCGACCGGGTGCGCGGCGAGCTGTACGACCTGGAGCACGATCCGCACGAGTGGCGCAACCTGTTCGCGGACGAGCGCCACGCGGAGCGCCGCGAGGCGTTGACCAGGGAGCTGCTCATGCACCTGGCTTGCGCCTGGGCCCGCTACCCGCGCCACGCCGCGAAGGCCGGCCTGGGCGCCTGAGCTACCGGGCCGCGTGAACTTCGCTACAGGGCGCCGCCCTTCAGCGAGCCGAGCATGATCCCCTTGACGAAGTAGCGCTGCACGAACGGGTACACCAGCAGGATCGGCACGACGACCAGGATGATCGTCGCGGACTTCAACGTTCGCGGTATCACGTCCTGATACCGATAGACGTCCAGGCTGTCCAGGTCGACCCGGCCGCTCTTCAGCTTGAGCTCCGCGCCCTCGACGATGTTCCTGAGGAACAGCGTGACCGGGTGCAGGTTGGGGTCGTTGAGATAGATCAGGGCCGGGAACCAGAGGTTCCAGTAGTCCACCGCATAGAACAGGGCGATGGTGGCGACGATGGGCTTGGAGAGCGGCGCGTACACGCGCATCAGGATCTGGATGTCGTTGGCGCCGTCGATCTTGGCGGAATCCTCCAGGCTCTCCGGGAGCTGCTCGAAGAACACCCGCATGAGGATCATGTTGAACGGCACGATCGCGATCGGCAGCACGATCGCCCACAGCGTGTCGAAGAGGCCCAGCCCCCGCACCAGCAGGTAGCGCGGTATCAGGCCGCCGTTGAAGAACATCGTGACGATGATCAGCACCATCAGGATCGTCCTTCCCTTCAGCCGCCTCTTGGAGAGCGCGTAGGCGCAGGCGGTCGTCATCATCACGCTGACCAGCACGCCCGAGACGGTGTACCTGAGCGTGCTCGCGTAGCCGGTCCAGAAACGCGGCTCGCTGACGATGCTCTCGTACGACGCCAGCTCGAACCCCACGGGGAGCAGCGACACCTGTCCGCCCATCACCGCCAGGGGGTCGCTGAAGGAGACCATGAGCACGTGCCACAGCGGGTAGAGCGTGGCCACCAGCACGCCCAGCAGCAGCACGGTATTGAACGCCCGAAAGGTCCTGGCCGATCCGCCTCCGTGTATCACCGTGCTTCCTGCCTTACCAGAGCGACGTCTCGGAGAAACGCCTGGCGAACCAGTTCGCCGTGATCACCATCAGCAGCCCGACCACGGCGTCGAAGAACCCCACCGCCGTCGAGAAGCTGAAGTGGCCGCCCAGGATGCCCATGCGGAACACGTAGGTCTGGATGATCTCCGAGGACTCCCGTACGAGGGGGTTGTCCAGCAGCAGCACCTTCTCGAAGCCGACGGCCAGTATGTGACCGATGCGCAGGACCAGGATGATCACGATCGCGGGCATCATCTGCGGCAGGCTCACGTGCAGGGCCTGCTTGAAGCGGCCCGCGCCGTCCAGGGCGGCCGACTCGTACAGCTCGACGTTCACGTTGGCCAGCGCGGCGATGTAGATGATGGCCTGCCAGCCCGTCCACTGCCAGATCTCGGTGCCGATGTAGATCGGACGGAACCAACCCGGCTCCGCCAGGAAGTGGACGGGCTCCCATCCCAGGTACGTGAACAGGGCCGCGACCGGGCCGTTGTTGGGGGAGAGGAACTCCTTGGTCAGTCCGATCACCACCACCAGCGATACGAAGCGCGGCAGGTAGGACACGGTCTGCACCGCTCTCTTGAAACGGAGGCTGCGCACCTCTTCCAGCAGCAGCGCGAACACGATCGGTATGGGGAAGCCGACGACGAGATTCAGCGCGCTCAGCATGATCGTGTTCCTGAACGCCCGCCAGAAGGTGGGATCGGTCAGGAAGGACTCGAAGTAGTGCAGGCCGCGCCAGCGCCCGCCGAACATCGGGCCTCCCGGCACCCATTGCCGGAAGGACAGGCTCAGCCCGTACATCGGGACGTAGTGAAAGACCACGAAGAACGCCACCGGCAGGACCAGCAGCAGATAGAGGAGGCGGTCCCTGCTCACCGCCGCGCCCAGCGCGCGGATTCCGCTTCCCTGCCGCGCCAGGGCGGGTCCTCGTCTCCGGTCTTGCTCCGTGGTCTGGATCATGATCGAAAAGGAGCGGCCGGAACCGCCAGGGGTGACGGTGCCGGCCGCTTGCTCATAGGGGCATCCGCCGATTCAGCCGAACCGGCTATACGTCCTAACCTCCTTGCCAGGCCGCGTTGTAGAGATCGACCAGTTCGTCCCGCCCCAGCTTCTTGGCCTCCTCCACGTAGGCATCCCAGCCGTCCGCGATCGACGCCCGGCCGTAGATGAACTGGGAGATCATCTCGTCGGTGTAGCCCTTGAGCCTGCCGACCACGAGGTTGGCGTCCTCGGTGTCATCCGCCGACAGCTTCACCACCGGATCCTGGGCCGGCACGATGTCGAGCTGGAACAGATCGTCGTAGTAGTCCTTCTGCGCGCCGGCGGAGCCCACGTTCCAGGCCAGGAGCTTGTCGGCCGGCTGGAACCGGGAGAGTCCGTAGATCATGTTGTACCCGGTGTCCTTGGAGAACTTGTCGCGGTTGACCGAACCGTTCGGCAGGAGGAACTCCTCCGTGAACCGGGTCGTGCCGTCGACCGTCTCGTAGGTGTAGCCCTCGGTCCCCCACGTCATCAGGGTGATCCCCTCTTCGCTGAAGATCCAGTTCATGAAGCCGAGGACGGCGTCCAGCTTGCCGTCGTCCGCGATGCGCGCCGGGGTGACCATGAGGGAATCGCTCATCCGGTTCCTGGCCTTGTGCACCATCCCGGCAGGGCCGGTCGGCGGCAGCACCGGGATCATGTTGAAGCTCTCGCCGTAGTTCGCCTTGCCGCCCTCGGTGTAGCGGATCGCGTTGCCGGACCAGTCCGAGGCCAGGAAGTACTGGCCGTTGGCCACGTTCTCCATCCACTGCGCCGCCTCGAGCGTGGGTATCTCCGGATCGAACAGGCCGGCCTCGTACAGGCTGTTGAGGTGCGTCAGGAGCGCCCGGTAGTTGTCCGAGGTGGGCTCGTGGTACCAGCTGTCGCCTTCCCAGTCGTAGATCATGCCGTCGTTGTCATTGCCGATGACGCCGAACAGCGGCCCCCAGAGGGTCAGCATCAGTCCCATGCCGAGCTTGTTCGAGTAGCCGAACTTGAGCTCCGGCTCCGCGGCCTGGATGGTCGTCATCATGTCAGTGAGCGCGTCCAGGTTCTCCGGCGGCCACGTGAAGCCGTGCTTCTCCACCAGGTCCATGCGCACCAGCCAGGCGTGTCCCTGGAAGGCAACCTCCGAGAACGCCGGAATGCCGTACAGGTCGCCGTTCACGTCGCGCACGTTGTCCACTTCACCCCCGAAGCCGAATGTCTCGACCAAGGCCGTGAAGTTGGAGATCTTGTCCTCGTGATCGCTCAGGTTGAGCAGCACGCCTCCCTGGCCGTACCGCCAGGAGTCAGGCGCGCGAACGGTCGGCAGCAGATCCGGGATGTCTCCGGAGTTTAGGAGCACCTGTACCTTTTCCTGCCACTCAGACTGCGGCACGATGTGGGGCACGATCACCACGTTCGCCCGCGTCGTGATCTCCTCCCAGATCGGCCACTCGGTCTTGATGGGATCCTTCGGCCACTCATGCAGCAGCATGGTGAGCTCGACCGGTCCCTCCGCCATGGCGGCATCGGACTGCGGGCTGGCGAACAGCCCCGCGGCCACGAACATCAACGCCAGTGACGCTGCGAGTACTCTGCGTGGTGCAGACATGCGACTCCTCCTCGGACGTGACGCAGTAGGTTTCGCCCGTGAGCCGGCCGCGGAGAGCGACGTCGCCGACCGTGACCGCGAGCCTACGTCATCTCCGTGTCCGCATACGCTTGGACATCGCCGCCCGCCTGTCAAGCTGACCGCGCCCGAGGTCAGCCGCCGTCCGCGCCTGTGTGTCGGGTCACGGTGATCAGGTGATTCAGGGGCGGAGTCCGAAGCAATGACGGCGTTCCATCCGGCCAGACGATGCGCGCCGCCACCAGCCGGCTGCCCGGCGGGACGCCGAAGTGCAGGCGTGGCGCGTCGCCGGACAGATACCCGCCCGCCGCGCGCACGGTGCGCAGGTAGCTGCCGGTCGAGGTATCAAGGTGGACCCGTGCGCCGATCGCGTAACGGTTGGCGGCGGCTGGCCAGCGCAGGTCGATCTGCAGGTGGTCGCCGCCGCACAGCCGGTTCTCGAACAGCCGCGCCCGCGTCGCCAGGTTGTTGATGACGATGTCCAGATCGCCGTCGCCGTCCAGGTCGGCCATGCTCATGCCGCGGCCGCTCTCCCGCGCGCCCAGCCCCCACTCCGGGGCGGAAGCGAAGCGGGTGCCCTGCCTGTTGCGGAACGCCTGGTTCTCCTCCACCAGCTCGTCGCCGGGCAGATGCTCGAACAGCTCCACGGCGATCATGCCGTTGACGATGTAGGCGTCCAGGAAGCCGTCGTTGTCCAGGTCGCCGAACTTCGAAGACCAGCTCCAGCCGCTGGCATCGATCCCCCACTCGATCCCTCGTTCGTGATAGACGCGGCCGCGGGCGAGCTGCAGCACGTTGCGGTCGATCTGCGCCGGGTCGGGCGCCGGCGGCAGTTGCAGCGGCTCCCAGGCGCTCCGGGACTCCGCGTCCGTGGCGTACGGCTTCATGTCGGTGGCCAGCAGGTCCAGGTGGCCGTCGTTGTCCACGTCGCCGGCGTCAAGGCTCATGGTGTTGTGCGCCATGCGGCCGAACAGGCCTCCGGGGTACCAGCCGTCGGCCGACCAGAGCCACTCGTAGTCGGGAAGGAAGAAGTCGTTGCCGACCGCGATGTCGATGCGGCCGTCCCTGTCGAGGTCGCTGGCCAGCACCGCCAGAGCCAGCGAGCGGGTGGCGAGCTTGGTATCGAGCTGAAGCAGCCCGCCGGCCGCACTCGGGTCGCCGCCGCTGCGGTATACGAAGACGCCGCCGCTCGCGCCGGGCGCCACGGAGTGGAGCTCGGCGTCGTAGGTGGCGCCCACCAGATCCAGGTCGCCATCGCCGTCGAAGTCAGCCCAGTCGGCGGTATAGAGCGGTTCCCGTACGCCGGCGTCGGCCCGCACGAACTCCGTCTCACCCGATGCGCCGGCGTTCAGCCAGAGGGTGGGCGGCGCGACCGAGTGGGTGAAGAACAGGTCCAGCCGGCCGTCCCCGTCGGCGTCGATCAGGTGCACCGCTCGCGACGCCCCCACCGGCAGCACCTCCACGCGGAAACGCAGGACGCCCTCGTTCCAGTGGATGGTGTTGGGGCCGGCGAGGTTGGCCAGCACGATGTCCAGGTCGCCGTCGCCGTCCAGGTCGCCGATGCCCACGCCGGAGCCGTTGCTGGCGTAGAAGCCGATGCGTCCGCCGCCGGGGGAGGTGGTGTGATCCAGGAGGTGCTCGACGAAGTGCCCCAGGCAGGCGCGGGCGTCGACACGGCTGGGCATCGCCTCCGTCGACAGGGGCCGCGGCAGGGGAAAGGGGGGCAGCGGCGCAGGGGCGGGACGCTTCGATGCCGGAGGGGGCGGTAGTGCGGGTCCACGCTGCGCCAGCGTGTATGGCACCGCCGCCGCTGTCAGCAGCAGGGCGGCGGCCAGGGCTCGTGCGGCGCCTCGGCGGCGACCGGCGCGGCGCATCATCGCTTGTACGGGTCGGCGGCGTCGCGCAGCCCGTCGCCCAGGAAGTTGAACATGAGCACGGTGACGATCACCGCCAGCGCCGGAAACAGCAGCCAGGGATGGATCGCCACGGCCCGGAAGTTCTGCGCGTCCTGCAGGAGCACGCCCCAGCTTACCACCGGCGCGCGCAGCCCCAGGCCGAGGAAGCTGAGCGCGGTCTCGCCCAGGATCATGCCGGGTATCGACAGGGTGACGCTCACGATCAGGTAGCTCATGAAGGACGGCAGCAGGTGCCGGGTGATGATCGCACCGTCGGCGTGGCCGGCGATACGGCCCGCCAGCACGAAGTCCGCCTCCCGCAGCTCCAGCAGCTTGCCGCGCACCACGCGGGCGAGCGACGCCCAGCCGGCGATCGCCAGGATCACCGTGATCACGAAGAAGATGCGCACCGGCGGCCACCTCGGCGGCAGCGCCGCCGACAGCGCCATCCACAGCGGGATGGTCGGGATCGACAGCATGAACTCGATCACCCGCTGGATCACCAGGTCGGCGGCGCCGCCGTAATACCCGGAGATGCCTCCGAACAGGCAGCCCAGCACGAAGCTGATTGCCACGCCCACCAGGCCGATCGACAGCGAGATGCGGGCGCCGTAGATCACCCGCGACAGCACGTCGCGGCCCAGGCGATCGGCGCCGAGCAGGAACACCGGCCCCTCGTCACTGCCGATCAGGTGCAGGTCGGACGGGATCACCCCCCACAGCTCGTACGGGTCGCCGCGGACGAACAGCCGTAGCGGATGCCGCCGGCTCGGGTCCACCGCGTACTCCCGGCGCATCGTCTCCATGTTGCGGGTCTGGGTCAGGCCGTACACGAACGGCCGCAGGTGCAGGCCCTCTTCGCTGAAGAAGCGGATCCGCTGCGGCGGCGCATGGATGAAGTCGTTGTTGCGCGTGCCGGCGGCGGCTGGAGCGGCGAACTCCGCGAACGCGGCGACGAGATAGGCGATGGCCAGCACCGCCGCGGCCACGACGGCCAGGCGGTGCCTGGTGAGCTTGCGCCACATCATCCGCCACTGCGAGGCGACGAAGTAGCGTTCGTCTGCGGCCGTCTCGCTACGGGCTTGCCTGCGTCGGATGGTCATGTGCCGGGGGCGCGTTCGTAGCGGATGCGGGGGTCGAGCGTCACCAGCACGATGTCGGAGAGCAGCGTGCCGATGACGGTCAGGACGGTGAGCAGCACGACGATAGTGGCGGCCAAGTACATGTCCTGCGCGAGCAGCGCGTTCAACAGCAGCGGGCCGGTGGTGGGCAGGCTCAGCACCACGGCGGTGATCGCCTCACCCGAAACGATCGCCGGCAGCACCCAGCCGATGGTGCTGACGATCGGGTTCAGCGCCACGCGCACCGGGTAGCGGAACAGCAGCGTGGTCTCGCCCACGCCCTTGGCACGCGCGGTGATCACGTACTGGCGCTGCAACTCGTCCAGGACGCTGCCGCGCATCACCCGGATCACGCCGGCGGTACCGGCCGTGCCGATCACGATGATCGGCGTGGGCAGGTGCTTCAGCAGGTCCCAGACCTTGCCCAGGCTCCAGTCGGCGGCGGCGTACTGCAGCGAGAACAAGCCGCCGATGGAGACGCTGCAGCAGGAGAAGAAGAAGAACATCAACACGAGGGCCAGCAGGAAGTTGGGCGTGGCCAGCCCGATGAATCCCAGGGTGGTAAGCGCGAAGTCCGTGAACGAGTACTGGCGGGTGGCCGAGTAGATGCCGATCGGGATCGCCACCACGTAGGTGAACAGCAGCGTGGCGATCGACAGGGCGATGGTCACCGGCAACCGCTCCAGGATCAGCTCCTTCACCGGCCGGTTGAACGCCAGCGACACCCCGAGCTGCCCGCGCACCAGGCGCGATGCCCATTTGACGAAGCGGACGTAGACCGGGCTGTCCAGGCCGTAGAGCTGCCGCAGCCGCTCGACCTCCTCGATCTCGACGCGCTGGCCGCTCGCCTCCAACTGGGCGATCAGGGTGGTCACGAAGTCCCCGGTCGGCAGCTCGATGATCAGGAAGCCGACCACCGCCACGGCGACCAGGACCACCACCACGTACAGCAGGCGGCGGACGATGTACTCCTTCATCGCTGGTCGTCAACAAAACGGGTCCCCGCCCGATGGACAGGGACCCGTCAGCATCAGCCTGTGCCTTCGGACGCTGCTACCGCACCTCTTGCGTGGGCATCAGCGGCGGCTCCAGGTACCAGGCGACCGGGAAGAACGGCGTGGTGTAGGCGAAGTCCCAGCCGTGGTGCTTGGGGTCGAGCTGCACGTTCTTGAGGTTGTTGCGGAAGATCAGGACCACCGGATGCTGTGACACGGTGCCGATGGCATTGATCTGGTCGGCCTGCCAGTCCATGATCGCCGACCCGTGGCGGACGTACTCCTCGTCGTTCGCCGACTGCTTCATCGCCTGGTAGTGATCCCACGCGTCCTTGAACTCCTGCGGCGGCTCCGGGCCTTCGGCGCCGTCCGAGCGGAACCAGATGCCGTAGTCGCCGCAGTAGTTGCCGGGGCCGGGGCAGATGAAGCCGCCCGGATCGATCATGAAGCGCCAGTCGGTGGTGCCCGAGCTGCCGGAGGCCCACACGTCCCACTGGTTGCTGCCGCCGCGCTGGTAGTAGACGTCCTGGCCCCAAGTCTTGATGGTCGCCACCAGGCCCAGCTCCTGCCACGCCTCGATGACGATCTGGTGCAGGTCGACGATCTGCTGGCCCTCCCAGGCGGGGATCTCGAGCTGGAAGGTGATCGGCTTGTCGTCATTTCCCAGCCGGAACTTGCCGCTTGAGTCCCACCGCAGCCCGATCTCGTCGAGCAGCGCGTTGGCCAGCTCCGGATCGTGCTGCGCCCACGCCCGCTCGTTCTCTTCCGTCCAGAGCCTGGAGGTGGGGTTCGCGGTGAGCTGCGCGGGGACGGTGGTGCCGAAGTAGATCACCTCGTTGATCTCGTCGCGGTCGATGGCGATCGACAGGGCGCGCCGGAAGCGCACGTCGTTGAACAGCTCGACCACCTGTTCGTTGGGGGTGGTGCGGTTCAGCTTGTAGATCGGGCTGTTCTGCGTCGCCTTGCGCAGCACGACGCGGTAGTTTCCCGGCTCCTCGTACTCCTTGAGCAGCGGGAACTGGTTGAAGTTGTGCACCCAGTTCTCGCCGCCGGCGAAGTCGACCTCGCCACCGATGATCTTTCCGTAGTAGACCTCCAGGTTCTCGATCTTGCGGCTGACGATCCGGTCGACGTAGGGGAGCTGGTTGCCGGCCGCGTCCACCTGCCAGAAGTACGGGTTGCGCTCGTACACGAACACGTCGGTGCCCAGCTCGGTGAGGTTGAAGCCGTTGAAAACCGGCAGGTCCGGGTTGCCGCGGTTGACCGACACGAACTGCTTGTCACGCTCGCTGTAAAGCTGCACCCACGTATCGAACCCGGCCTTCTTGGCGTCGTCGTTCGCGTCCTCGTTGTGGGAGATGTGGAACTGCGACAGGTAGTGCCTGGGCCGCACGTAGTTGATCGCGCCGTCCGGGCCGACCAGGAGGGTGGAGAACATGCTCCGGTACGGCACCGCGAAGCGGAAGCGGATCGTGGTGTCGTCCACCTTCTCCAGCACCATAGGCTCGCCGCCCGGCCGGAAGTTGCCGGGAATCGACGGCGTGAGCTCCTCGTTGAGCAGCCTGTCCTCGTACCAGAACAGGTAGTCGTCCGCGGTGAAAGGCATTCCGTCCGACCACTTCATCCCGGCCCGCAGGTGGGCGGTCATGGTCCTGCCGTCCTCGCTCCACTCCCATGCGCGGATGACCCCGGGCGCCAGGTTGCTCTGGTCGGGAGCGATGCGGAGCTGCGGCTCGGTGCCGGACGAACGCCACGCGTCATTGCCGATCCAACTGCCGATGTGGACGACGTTGATCTGTCCGCCGTAGGTGCCGATCTCCAGGTCCATCCCTTCGACCGACTCGACCACGAGCGGGTCGTCGGGCAGGCGGTCCGCGACCGGCGGCAACTCCCCGGAGGCGACGCGGGCGGCCAGCATGGGCGCCTCGCCCATCTGCGCGAATCCGGTAGCGGCGGCGACGAGCAGTGCGAGCAGGACTGCTGCTGTGGTTCTCATGGTGCCTCCTGTTCCCGTTGGGACGGACCCGCCGGTCAGGCGGCAACGCCCTGCGTGTCTGGCCGCTCAGGCTATGCCCTTGCCGCCAAGGGAGTCAACCGAACCGGACGGAGGGAATTGCGCTGTAGGGATTTTCTGTCAGCTCACGGGGGCCAGAGGGATGGCCTGACGCATGGGTGGAGCCCTGGATACGGTGCGAGACGGCTCGTCGGGACGGTGCATCGGCGGCAGGGGCGTGATCGGGCTCGGTGTGGTCATGGAACAGGACGATTGGGCGGGCGGCGCACAGTCGCAGGGCGCACTACCCCGCCGATGCGGTGACGGTACGGGGGCTGTGCGGGCGGCGCCCTCAGGCGCTCTTGGTGAGGCTGTGCAGCTGTTCGCGCTGGCCGGCTTCGATGCGCCCGAGCGCCATCGCCAGCATGATCGACAGCGCCAGGTGCAGCGCAGCCGCATAGGCGTTCACCACCTGGGGCGAAGCGGCGGAGGATGCTCGTGCCGCGGTGACGACGGCGCTCGGAGACCCGGAGCCGTTCGTGCGCTTCAAGCCGTTTCCGCGCTTGCCCACCTGCGCTCCACGTCCGCGGCGACGGCGGCGATCGAGGGGCGTCTGGCCGACGATCACGAACGCGTGCGGTACCACGCCCGCGAGACGCTGCGCCGCATGGCCGAGACGTAGGCGGATCGGGCGCCTCCCAGGCTTCTTGCGACGAGCGTTCTGCAATCAAATGATCAAATTTGATCTCTAACGGACTTATTCCCATGCTAGGACATCAAAATTGATTTGCAGTGACGATCCTGAGTGTATTGATGCAAGATCGCAACTATGATAAATAGATAGTCATTAATGCCATTTGAGCATCATTAAAGAAGTCTTATGATGATATCATCAGATCTTTCCGATCGTGCAGTACTGAGAGAACTGGGCGGCCGCCTTGCTCGGCATCGACTGAACAAGAACCTCACACAGGCAGCGCTGGCCGCTCAGGCGGGCGTCTCGACGCCGACCGTGCAGCGCATCGAGCAGGGGAAGTCCGCTCAGGCCTCCAGCCTCATCAGAGTCCTGCGGGCGCTCAGGCTGTTCGATCATCTCGAGATCCTCGTTCCCGAGCCGCCCGTCAGCCCGATCCAGCAGGTCAGGCTGCGCGGCAAGGTCCGGCAGCGAGCCTCGTCCCCGTCGTCAGGCATACGGGAACGATCTCCCGAATGGAGGTGGGAGGATGACGCATGACAGTGGCCGAAGTGAGACTGTGGGGACGGACGATCGCAGCGGTAAGCTGGGACGCCGATCGCGGCATTGCCAATTTCGAGTACGAGCCGTCCTTCATCCCGACCGGCCGACAGGTCGCGCCGCTCACGATGCCGCTCTCCGACGGGATCCATTCGTTCCCGGCACTGCCGCGCCAGACGTTCGCCGGCCTGCCCGGGCTGCTTGCCGACTCCCTTCCCGACCGGTTCGGCAACGCGCTCATCGACGCATGGCTCGCCAGGCAGGGTCGCAGCCCGGGCGACTTCAATTCCGTCGAGCGGCTCTGCTATATCGGCACGCGCGGCATGGGAGCGCTGGAGTTCGCCCCGGCGCTCGGACCGACACTCAGAGAGGCCGCCGCGATCGACGTGGCCGCACTGGTGGACCTGGCGAGTGAGATCCTCACGCGGCGCGCAGACCTTGCGGGTTCATTCGAAACGCCTCGCCGCAGGAAGGCTCTGCAGGACATTCTGCGGGTCGGTACGTCGGCGGGCGGCGCACGAGCCAAGGCGATCATCGCCTGGAATCCACGGACCGACGAGGTCCGTTCCGGGCAGATCGCCGCCGGAGACGGGTTCACGCACTGGCTGCTCAAGTTCGACGGGGTCTCCGGCAACCGGGACCGGGAATTGGAAGATCCGCAGGGGTATGGGCTGATCGAGTACGCCTACCACGCCATGGCACGGGAAGCCGGGATGCACATGAACGAGTGCCGGATCCTGCGGGAGAACGGCCGCAATCACTTCATGACCCGGCGCTTCGATCGCACGGACGCCGGCCGGAAGCTGCACATGCAGTCGCTGTGCGCCATGGCTCACTACGACTTCAACCAGCCCGGCGCCTACTCCTACGAACAGGCGCTGCGCGTAATCGACCGGCTCGGATTGTCCAAGGAAGCCGTGGAAGAGCAGTTCCGGCGGATGACCTTCAACATCGTCGCGCGAAATCAGGATGATCACGCCAAGAACATCGCCTTCCTGATGGATCGCTCGGGGCGCTGGTCGCTCTCTCCCGCCTTCGACGTCACCTACAGCTACAACCCCACCGGACGCTGGACTGGCACGCACCAGATGACCCTGAACGGCAAGCGCGACGGCTTCGCGGCCGGGGACTTCGTCGCGTGCGCGCAGAACGCCGCCATGAAGCGCGGGCGCGCCACGGAGATCCTGCGAGAGGTCCAGCACGCGGTGTCGCGCTGGGACGAGTTCGCGGAACGTGCCGGAGTCCCGGATCAAACGGCGCGCGCGATCGCCGCAACCCACCGTACCGGTCTGCTACGCTGACACAGGGCCGCTGCCGCAGCGGCGGGCTGGAGGCGCCGATGACCCAACTCCGATTGCCGCGCTTTCGGGTGCAACTGTTCCCGCTGAACGACGGTCTGCCGCAATCCTGGCGTCCGATGGAGGCGGTGCCGCCCTTTACGGCCCCGTTCGTCCTGCGTTGGCGGGCCGAGACCGCGGACTGGGGGCCGGACCCGGCGCCGGTCCCGCAGCGCTACGAGGTCCGGCTGGCCGGACCGGGGTGCGACCAGCCGGTCGTCGTGCCGGGCGCCGGAGCGCAGGCCGCCCAGGCGCAGGCCGACCTGGCGCCGGTGTGGGACCGGCTGGCGAGCGGGATCATCCGCTACGACATCGTCGCGTTCGACGCGGACGGCCGGGAGATCGGCTGCAGCCTGCTGCACAACTTCGTGAAGAACGCCCACCCGATCAGCCTGCTGCGCTTCCCGGAGCTGTCCCTGGCGGAGGGGGCGCGAGTTGGCACGGTCGAGTGGGACACCGTGACCGGCGCGATGATGCGCCACCTCGATCCGTTCGTGGTGACGCCCACGATCGCCGACGCGGCACAGGCGCGGTCCGTGGCGGGCTGGCGGCTGCAGATCGTCCACGGCAACGGCTGCGAGACGGTCGACGGGCCGGGGCCGGCGCTCGACGTGGCTCCGGTCTGGGACCGGGTGGCCGTGGGGCCGTGCGCGCTGCGCATCCAGGCCCTGGATGCCGCCGGCCGCTGCATCGGCGTGAGCCGGGAGATCGTGTTCAAGCGCGGCTGCGAGTTTGTTGCCGATGACGGGTCGGACAGGGACGGCGCTGCGGAGCCGGACGCGGCCGCCGAGCGGGAGGCGATCCGCGCGCGCGTCGACCGCATCGCAGGGTACCTCGTGTCGGTGCGCAGCCCGAACGCGCACCGGCCGGCCCTTCCCGTGCACCTGTGGCACTCCAGCATGAACGACTTCGGCGCCGTCTCCGGCAGCTCCTATCCCTCGCAGTTCGAAGTGGGGGTGGAGGGGTGGCTGCTCTACCACGACTGGGATCGCGCCGGCGGCCTGACGGTCGGCCCCGACCGCGCGCTGCGCGAGGCGCTGCGGATGATCGACTGGACCCTGGAGCAGCGGACGCCCGACGCGTGGGCGTACGGCCGGTTGCCGGCCACCACACTCACGCGTGGCGCGATCGGGGGGCATGCCGAGGGAGGGGCGATCTCGCTGCCGGGCGTGGCCACCATCGCGCGCACCTACCTGTGGGCGTACGAACGGACGGGCGACGACGCCTATCTGGACGCGGCGGTCGTCGCCGGCGCAGCGCTGGAACGCTCGCAGCGCTCCGACGGCAGTTGGCCGTGGCGGGTGCAGGCCGAATCGGGGGAGCCGGACCCGGGGGCCGACTACACCTCGCAGACCATCGAGATGGTGCGCCTGTTCCGCATGCTTGATGCCGTCTACCCGCGCGCAGCCTGGCGCGACGCCGCCCGCCGCGGGCTTCAGTGGCTGGTCGCCAATCCGCTCCGGACGATGCGCTGGGAGGGCTACTACGTCGACGACTCCGGCGACCGCCCGCGCTACACCTCGGTCAGCCACCTGGACGCCGTGTGGACCGCGCGCTTCCTGATCGCGCACCGCGACGAGGATCCGTCGTACGAACGGCTGGCCCGGGACCTGTGCCGCTGGGTGGAGAACCACTTCGTGCTCTTCGGGCGGGAGCTGCACTGGGGCAACCGGAGCGTGGTCGCCACCGAGCCGGTGACCCCGGCGGTGATCGAGAAGCCGTTCTACCAGCGCACCGTGACCGGCCACGCCGCCAACTGGTGCGGCCTGCTCCTCGACCTGCACGCGGCGAGCGGCGAACCGGAGTACCTGGCCAAGGCGCGCGCGGCGGGCCGTGCGATACGTGCCGCGGTATTGCCGGACGGACCGGTCTGTCCGGAGTCGCCGGACCGCGTGCTGCGACGCCGGCCGACCGGCGAGTCCCTCTGGTTCTGGAACGCCTGGGCGGTGATGAAGGGGCTGATCGAGCTGGACAGCCGCCTCGCCGAAGTATGACCGCGGCCGTCCCAAATTATTGGCGGAAATAGGCAATATAGTGTAGTATCGGAAACGAACGTCATGCGTCTGGACGCGGCCCTCGATCTGCTCGGATCCCTGCCCTTCTTCGACCTGGCCACGGTCGCGCAACTGACGGACGAACCGCACGGGAGCCTCGTCAACCAGATGCATCGCTGGAGCCGTGCCGGAAAGCTGGTCCCTCTGCGTCGCGGCATGTACGCGTTCGCCGATCGCTATCGCCGGGTGCCGCTCTCGCCGGCCGCCGTGGCCAACGCGCTGTACTCCCCGTCGTACGTGAGCGGGCTCTGGGCGCTCGGGTTCTACGGCCTGATCCCGGAGGCCGTGCCCTCGTACACCAGCGTCACCACGCGCACGCCGCGCAGGTTCGACAATCCGTTCGGGGCATTCGTCTACACCGCGATCAAGCGGGACTTCTTCTTCGGCTACCGAACCGTTTCGATCGCCGGTTCCGACGTGGTGATCGCTGCCCCTGAGAAGGCGCTGCTCGACCTGTTCCACCTGAACAGCGGCGAGTGGGACCTCCCGCGGATGGTGGAGATGCGGTTTCAGCAGGGGGACGGCATCGACCGGCGCCGGCTGCAGGAATACGCGCAGCGGATGGGGAAGCCCAGGATCCTGCGCGCCGTGCAGGTGTGGCACGAATGCTGCGACGCGCCGGATGACGGCGGGGTGGAGCTGTGAAGGACCGCGCTCTGGAGGCGGCGCTGGGTTTCGACGATCCGGTGCGCCGGCTCAACTCCCTCCGCGAGTATCTGCAGGCGTTCATCATGCGCTCCCTGCATGAGAGCGAAGCGTCGCGAGCGATCGCGTTCGTCGGCGGAACGGCGCTGCGGTTTCTGGAGGACCTGCCGCGCTTCTCCGAAGACCTCGACTTCTCGCAAATCCTGACCGACGGGTACGATCCCGTACGCTGGCTGCGGAAGCTCAAGCGGGACCTGGATCTCGCCGGCTTCGACAGTGCCGTGCGATGGATCGACCGAACGGCGGTGCAGGTCGCCTGGATACGCACGGCGGCCCTCCTGGCGGAAGCGGGGTTGTCCGGTCACCGGGAGCAGAAGCTCTCCATCAAGGTCGAGATCGACACGCGTCCGCCCGCGGGAGCGGCGATGCAGCGCACCGTCATCACCCGTCACTTCACCTTCGTCATCCGCCACCACGACCTTCCGTCGCTGATGGCCGGCAAGCTGCACGCGCTGCTCACGCGGAGTTATCCGAAGGGACGCGACTGGTTCGATCTGGTGTGGTACCGGTCGCGGCGCCCGCCGGTCGTGCCGAATCTGCCGCTCCTCCAGCATGCCCTGGATCAGACCCAAGGCACGGGTAGGTACCGGGCAGCCGAGTGGCGCGGGCTGCTCCGGGCGCGGCTCGCCGATCTGGACACCGCCGCCTTGGCCCGCGACGTGGCGCCCTTCCTGGAGCGGCCGGCGGACGCGGCGCTCCTGGAGCGCGTCAATCTAGAAGCGGTGCTTGCGGCGTGAGTTGCGACCGCCCGGCGGCTACGGGTGGCGTATGGCCAGCTTGATGCCGGCGTCCGGATTGCGTTCGATCTCGCGATACGCCTCCGTGCTCTCCTCGAACGGCACGATCGGGTCGAGCACGCCGTCGGCGCGCAGCCTCCCTGCGACCAGCAGGTCGATCACCTGCCGGTGCATCCGCTCGCTGTCCCAGCGCGGGTCGGCACGCAGCGGGTCGTTGACGTTGCGGCTGGAGATCAGGGTGAGCTGGTTGCGGTGCCACTCCCCCTGCAGGTGCAGTGCCTCGGCGGTGCCGGTGTAGTAGGCGAGGGAGGCGACGGTGCCGCCGTACGCGGTCGCCCGCAGGGCGTCGTGCAGCGCGGCGTAGCTGCCGGAGGCCTCGACGCTGACATCGGCGCCCTGGCCGTCGGTATGGCGCTTGACGGTCAGTCCGACGTCCTCGGCGGTGGGATCGATGACCAGGTGCGCCCCGTGCGCGGTCGCCAGCTCGCGCCGCCTGGCGATCGGATCCGAGCACGCTACCCAGCCAGCGCCCTGCAGCCGGGCGAGCTGCGCGGCCATCAGCCCGATCGCGCCCAGGCCGGTGACCAGCACGCGGTCGCCGACGCGGATGCCCGAATCGTGGATGCCGCAGAGCGCCACCGACGCCGGGTCCCAGCACACCAGCGCCGCCGGATCGGCGCCGGCGGGGACCGCCTGCAGGATCTCGTCCGCTACGGTGTGGGTCTCCCGGACCGGCAGCGGACCGAACACCAAGTCGCCGGGCTGGAACCGCTCGGCTCCCGGCCCGGCCTCCACCACTCGAGCCACCACTTGGTGCCCGAGCGGTAGCGGGAAGGCGTTACGCCGATCGCCGGGCAGGTGCAGCCGCAGCTTGCGGTCGAACGGCACGGTCGCGTCGCGGGTGTCGGCTCGGAATCCGCGCAGTTCGGTGCCGTGCTTGACGACCGACAGGACGCTGTGCAGGCGGACCTGGCCGGGGCCGAGCTCCGGCTCCTGATACTCGATCAGGGCGGGCGTTCGCGGGGCGGTGGCTACAAGCGCGCGTGGCATGGCGTTGATCTTAGCGCCGGCCGCCGCCCGCGTCAGGCCGGTTCGCGTGCAAGAGTCGCATCCGCCTCTGCCAGTACGTCATCCAGGTCGTGCCCGACTCCTGCTGTGATCTCCTGCTCGCCGCGTATCAGGAGTCGGAGCACGTGGCGCTCTCGCTCGCTGCGCTCGTAGGCGTCCGCGCTCAGCAGCACCGCCGCCGCCCGCCCGCGCCGGGTGATCATGACCGGCTGCCCGGAAGACTGCACTCGCTTCACTACCGAGGCCGTCGTCTGTCTCAGATCCCTGACGGAAATGGTCTCCGGTAGCTGTGCCATGAACAGTTCCCCCAACGCCAACCTCAAGTGTACGATAGAACGCCGGGTGCGGTCGTTCCAGTGATTGACACAGGCACCTCCAGTCGATAGAAACGATCCGAGTCATCAGTGCTCGGTGGGCTACCCAAAGAGAGACTCGTATGTTCCAATCATACGTGGATGCGATCCGGTGACGGACATACCCGAACTGACCGATAAGCGATTTGCAAACGCGATACCGGCCAGTCTGAGGCGGCGTCTCGTAGCCGGTCAGATAACGTCCCGGTGAGGACGTGCTAGCGCTACGTCGTTTCGTCGGTCTGCCGAAAGCACAATTCGCAGATGCCCTCGGCATCACCGTGCACACCCTCTGTACGTGGGAACAAGACAGAGCAGTGCCCGAAGGTCCAGCGCTCGCTCTCTTGCGTATTGCGGCACGGCATCCGCGCATCATCAGAGAAAATATCGCGTCGGTCGCGTAGCTTGAATCGCCCGGGGCCGAATCTTCCCCGGTCCATCGTATCGCTTTCAATGAGGCCGTCGGAAGTCACCGACAGAATCCGTGGCGTCCGTGCGCTTCTTGTGCTTCGCCAGAATGTCGCTTCAATGAGGCCGTCGGATATTACCGACGGAATCATGCTGCCTTCGTAGTACGGGTTCGCGCTCGCGGCGGAGGGAATCGAGAGGTTCGCTGCCGAGGGGACGGTGATTTCTGCGTAGGTCATGCCCTATTCATCGGCACCTCCGCGCCCAGCCGCCGATCGACTACAGGTGGATTTCCTTGCGCCGGGTCGCAAGCTCGGTCGCTTCCGCCTTTGCGGCCTCCTTCTGCTTCACCAGGCGCACGAGCTCGCTCTCGTCCGGGAAGTCCACGAGGCGATCTTGATTGCCGGTGGACAGCTTGCCGTCCACGGCGCGCAGGTAGCCGCCCTCCAGCGCGCTATGGACGCCGCTGAGCGTCCACTTGATACGGTCCAGCCTGGCGTCGATGCAGCCGATGAGAGTTTCGTTCTCGTGGATGGCCAGCAGCAGGTCGGCCTTGATGCGGCGCTGCTCGTCGTTGCTCATGCTTCGTACTCCTCGGGGTCGATCGGGCGGTCCCAGACGGGCTGCCCATTCTCGAAGTGCTCGTAGTACAGCCTGCCATCTGGCCCGACGAGGGCGTGCCGGCCGTCCGGCAGGTCGGTGCCGATAAAGGTGCCCGGCCCGGGATCTCCTGCGGCGACCTCCTCTTTCGTAGGCCGCCCGAGGGGCCGCCCGAGTAGTCGCTGCCTACGGGGCGAGCGGAGCCCTTCGCCTTGCCCAACCGCGCGCCTCCATGAGCCGGTCGATCGCCGCGGCGATCGGCGCGAACTCGTCATACGGCCAGTACCAGGCCCTTTTGGCCGGTTCTTCGTGGGTCAACACCTTGTCCAAGTCCCCCTTGAGCCGCGACGAGCCACTGCGGAACGCAATGTACTGGGCGTAGGCGCGGCCCCACAACTCCCACGGCCACGCGAGGTGCGAGCCCTCCGGCAGGAGCCCGTAGGTGTACGACGAGCGAATATTCCGCATCACGGCCCGCATTTCCGGCGTCCGCTGCGCATACGACTCCCACTTGGTTGGATCCTTCTCGTAGCCGGACATGCCGGCGTGATCCAGGTAGTGGCCGATCTCCTCCGCCGCGATCAGCCCCGGCCGACGGTCCGCCCGCTCCCCCTCGCTCGACAGGTCGATGCGTTCCGAGAGCCCCGTGCCGATCTGGTCGTAGACGTACTCGCCCTGCTTGTCGGTCGTGCTCGACTCCCTGATCGGCAGCGGCACGACACGGTCCGCGCCGCGCTTCAATGAGGCCGTCGGATATTACCGACGGAATCGTGCGCAATGCACGCCGCTTCAGTGTGTGCAGGCTCGCTTCAATGAGGCCGTCGGATATTACCGACGGAATCGTCGGTCACCGTCTCACGGTCGTAATCAGAAACGGGGCCGCTTCAATGAGGCCGTCGGATATTACCGACGGAATCGCGGTGGCGATCTGCGTTGCGATCTGCGCCTGCGTGCGGCTTCAATGAGGCCGTCGGATATTACCGACGGAATCCACGCCACGTCGATGTCGCTCAACGTCCACGTGTCCTTGCTTCAATGAGGCCGTCGGATATTACCGACGGAATCCCAGCTGGCGATTCTCATTGCGCCAACGGCGAACATCACGCTTCAATGAGGCCGTCGGATATTACCGACGGAATCGACGAGCTCGAGCCTCATGCGGCGGAAAAACGCGTTATTAGCTTCAATGAGGCCGTCGGATATTACCGACGGAATCACGGCTGAACACGTCGAGTTCAAGCCGCAGCGCAAGCCCGCTTCAATGAGGCCGTCGGATATTACCGACGGAATCTTCCCCTTCCGCGCCGTGCTCGACGACGGCCACGTAACGGCTTCAATGAGGCCGTCGGATATTACCGACGGAATCCCGTCATGCGCAAGGTACGGCGAGTGCCGGGACTCTACGCCTGCACCTGGCTTCAATGAGGCCGTCGGATATTACCGACGGAATCCGAACCATTCGGCAGCATCGGCGGAACCGACTACTCGAGCTTCAATGAGGCCGTCGGATATTACCGACGGAATCCGACGACGGTGCCGAGGTTGATCCCGACGACGAAGGCGAGGCTTCAATGAGGCCGTCGGATATTACCGACGGAATCCCGGCCAGTGTCAGGGTGACGTTGACGGCCTCCTGTAGCTTCAATGAGGCCGTCGGATATTACCGACGGAATCAGAAAGTCCGCTGAGTTCGGCAGCGTACGGAGGGGAGGCTTCAATGAGGCCGTCGGATATTACCGACGGAATCGTCAAGCGGTTCTCACGTCAAGGTCGTGGTGTCTTTTGCTTCAATGAGGCCGTCGGATATTACCGACGGAATCATACGTGGACCTCCGATCAGCTGGCATATGACGCGCCGCTTCAATGAGGCCGTCGGATATTACCGACGGAATCGTCCGGCCTAAAGGGAGAGGTCGTCATACAGCCCGTGCGTCAAGCTTCAATGAGGCCGTCGGATATTACCGACGGAATCCCGTGGACGCGGCGGCCGGCGACATCGAGGCGGCATCCCTGTCGCCGCTTCAATGAGGCCGTCGGATATTACCGACGGAATCATCGTTTTCTAGGGGGGGCTGTTAGGATGGCCTCAGTCTGCTTCAATGAGGCCGTCGGATATTACCGACGGAATCCTGACGCTGGCAGGGCGTGGCGTGACCGTCGATACCGACCCGCTTCAATGAGGCCGTCGGATATTACCGACGGAATCAACGGGACGCTGGCGTCGATTCGGGCGTCCTGGCTGCTTCAATGAGGCCGTCGGATATTACCGACGGAATCCGTCAGCGCCAGCACGTCGCACAGCTTCGGCACGAACGATCGCTTCAATGAGGCCGTCGGATATTACCGACGGAATCTTCTGCAGGCACAGGTCGACACGACCGACGACTTCAGGCTTCAATGAGGCCGTCGGATATTACCGACGGAATCCTCTGCCCGCGGAAGCCGCGCACGGCTGCCGCCACACAGCTTCAATGAGGCCGTCGGATATTACCGACGGAATCCCTCGTGAAGAGAGGGAGACGGTACTCCGGCTCAAACCGCTTCAATGAGGCCGTCGGATATTACCGACGGAATCTATACCACCACGGCATGCTCACCGAGTTGAGCGCCATGCTTCAATGAGGCCGTCGGATATTACCGACGGAATCGGCCTGAGGCGGTTGGGCGCGATGTGTCAGGAGATGACGCTTCAATGAGGCCGTCGGATATTACCGACGGAATCACTGGACGGCATCAGGAATGCTCACCTAACTCAGGCAGCTTCAATGAGGCCGTCGGATATTACCGACGGAATCGAACCTCGCCAGTGGCGATGCTGTACTCACGCTCTTGCTCGAGCTTCAATGAGGCCGTCGGATATTACCGACGGAATCAGATGACGCTCCGGGCGGTGGACGAGCTGGCGGACGAGCTTCAATGAGGCCGTCGGATATTACCGACGGAATCCCGTCCACCGGGCTGAACGACTTGTTGAGGTAGCTTGCGCTTCAATGAGGCCGTCGGATATTACCGACGGAATCTACCTGGAAGACGAGGCCGCGACGCTGGTGCTGGTCGGCTTCAATGAGGCCGTCGGATATTACCGACGGAATCCCCTGATCGACCCGAACAGCGACGACGACATGCGCGAGGCTTCAATGAGGCCGTCGGATATTACCGACGGAATCGTGGACTTGTCCGCACTTCTCGCAGTACTCTCTCATTTGTGCTTCAATGAGGCCGTCGGATATTACCGACGGAATCGGACCGCGCCCAAATCCAAGCTGTACAGCCGGTTGCCGGCTGAAATGCGAGAGGTCAGGTGCGGCCCGGCGTGATTGAGAAGCAAGCGCCACATTCGGGAGGCAGTGTATCATGTAAGTTCCTATCTGTCAAAGAGCTTGCTACTTGCGAGCCCTCCCCGGCGTGTGCGCGGCACGGGAGCGCTCGCTCCGCAGCGGCGAACCGAATCATATGATCATCGGCTCGCGTCGCATCACGTGGAACGGCTTTCCGAGGCTGACGACACGCGGTTCAACGTTGTCGGCGACGCCGAGATCGATCAGTACCACATGATCCTCGCCATGATCTATCACACCGGCGAGCCGCGCAAGGAGCTCGGCGCGCCGTTGGCGGCTCATGCGGCATTGGAACACGGAGAGCTGGACCCATGCCCCGTAGCCGTTCATGACCTTGAACACCTTGCGCCAGCGCTTGGGGTCGGAGATGTCGTAGGCGACGATGTAGAGATGTTCCGGCATGGGGTCAGCGGGTCAGGAAGTTCGGGTAGGAGGAGAGCTCACCGAGCAGAAAGCGGCCGAACAGGCGGGCCTGCATCTCCATGAGACGGCGGTAACTCACCCGGTATCCGAACAGCGGGTGCACGACCTCGTGATCCATGCGGCGTTCGAACGCGGCGATGAACTTGCGCCGGCCGTCGGGAGTGAGCGCGACGCTCTCCCCGGCGAACTTGAAGTCGGTCGTTCGCACCTCGCCGTTGTTGATCACCTGCAGCACGACAGAGTCGGCGACGATAGGTCGAAAGGGCTCCATCAGGTCGAGCGCCAGCGCCGGCCGGCCGTAGCGTGGCTGGTGGTACAGGCCGCGGAAGGCATCGAACCCGACCGCCGTCAGCGTCACCGTCCAGGCACGGACCAGCAGCGAGTACGCGAAGGACAGCAAGGCGTTGACCGGATCGGTGGGCGGACGGCGGTTTCGCTTCTTGAAGTCGAACGCCGCCGACTCCGAGTCGTTCGGGCTGATCATCGCCGGGAACGCTCCAAAGTAGCGCGCAGCCGCCGTGCCTTCGACTCCGAGCAGCTCGGGTATCGACTGCGAGCGGTCGGCCCTGCGGCTGTCCTCCTTGAGCTCGATCATCACGTCCCGATTGTCGTCCGACCGCTTCCAGTTGCGCCGGAGCAGCGTGCGGCAGTTCCGGATCTTGGCGCTCACCAAGCCCTTGGCGAAGCGCAGGCAGGTGGCCTCATCGAAGCTCGCCCGGTACTGCGCGGTGCGGAGCTCCACGTTCTTGTGGCCGTTGCCGACGGTGTGGCCGTAGAACCAGCCGCCGTGGCTGTGCCATGTCACCGGAATACCGCGCCACATCAATTCCTGCAGGCACGGTGCGGTGACGTAGATGCTGCCCATGAGAACGACCTGCGAGGTCTCGGCGAGGCGGGCGGTGGCCACCTTCTCGTCATCGATGGTCACCACGAGGGTCTCCCCGGACTTGGCGATCTTGGCGCCGCGCGCCTGCACGTAGAGGGGCAGCGCCTCCGTGTTCGGGACGGCGATCGGGCGAGGCTCGGGGGAGGATCGGGACAGATGGTTGATCTCGTCCGGCAGGCAGATCCCCACCAGCGAGCAGCGCGGACACTTCGGGCTGTCCCTGAGAGGCGGGGGAATCGTCCCGCTCTGCGCGAGGCTCCGTAGACCTGCGATCGCCGCTTCGGTTGCCTGGATCAGCTCATCGTCGAGCGGGATCCGAACGCGCTCCCGACTGGCGACGAAGTACAGCACTCCCTCGTCGCACTGGTAGCCGTGCTCGCGCAGGAGCAGCCCCTGCGCGCAGAGCTGGACCCGCTCCGGATCGTAGGCGCCGCCCTTGACGTGCGGCCGCCTGCCGCGCTTGTAGTCTACGGGAATCACGGAGCCGTCCTCGGACTCGATGAGGTCCATCTTCGCGATCAGCCCCAACGCGTCGGACGACAGTGTGACCGAGCGTGCGTGCAGCCTGACATCGCCCGCCACCTCGCTCGGCGGCGGCAGCTTCCCGCCGTCCCGGTTCACGCGCCGATGGGCGTAGCGGCCTTCCACGGTGTCCTCCGACTCCGCCCACTCGCCCTGGACCCACTCCAGATACGCGAGCCGGGGGCAGTACTGGTACTCGTTGACCATGCGCGCCGGCATGAGGGGCGTGTCGGGGGCCGGCCCGTTCTGCGTCTCGCCGTTCTGCTTGATTGCCTGATCCACCACGACGGACGGGGCCTCTGCGGTGAAGCCCTTTCAATGCAATGTCGGTCGTGTCGGTCTACAGTCTTAAGAGCGGTGTTCGCGACGGTCGGGGAGTTGGTGCGGTCCCAGCGCAGGAAACGGCGCTGGATGCGAGTCTCTCGATGCGGCCGCCTCGTGTCGTCGGCGTCGGCTTGAGACCTACCCCGAGGCCTCCACGGAGCGAGCCATTCGCCCGGCTGCGGTCGCCAATTCAGGGAGGTCCCGGTCCACAACGCTCCAGACCGCATCGAGGTCTATGCCGAGGTACCCATGCACGAGCACGTTTCGGAATCCCGCTATGGCTTGCCATGGAACGTCGTTCTCCGTGGATTTGATCGCTGCGCTCAGGTGCTGTGTCGACTCGGCCAGCGTTTGCAGATTCCGTACTACGGCATCATGAACCAGACGGGAAGCGTAGAAGGTGGATCGGTCGCCGCCGGTATACTCACGAATACGTTCGATACACTCTCGAATGTGCTCCAGGAATACCCGGTCAGAGTCCATGCCGGGGTTCATAGCGGCTGCGCCTCCAGCAGGATCCGCTCACGAAGGGCTGGGTGGAGACTGTTCTCAGTGACCACGTCCACGCGTCGTTGAAGGAGTTCCTGTACGTCCATCAGCAGCGCGCCGAGGCTGAGGCCGGTCCTCTGCGGAGGCAGCGACACGAGCAGGTCGACGTCGCCGGTCTCATCGGCATCGCCCCGCGCCATGGATCCGAACACGCGCACATCCCGGATCCCGTGCCGCGCGGCGATCGCCAGAATCTCGCTGCGGTGCTGCTCAATCAGGGAGTGCATTGGTTCGATTGCCTGCTGGTCCTTTACGGCTTTCCGAAGCTGACGACACACGGTGGCGTGGTGGCAACGCCGAGATCCATCAGTACCACGCGATCCTCACCATAATCTATTCCAGCGTCGAGTCGCGCAAGGAGCGTTGCGCGCCTCTTGTGATTCGTGTGGCACGGGAAAACCGAGCGCAGGACCCACGCTCGGTAGCCCGATCCATAGCCTTGAGCTCTTTCGCCAGCCTCTAAGGGTCCTCCGGACTTGGCGACCCCTGGCGCCACGCGCCGACATCACGGGTCACCTGGGGACCGTAACCCCAGCACCAAGGGGACGTGCGTGACGTGCGGCGACAATCGAGATTCGACCTGCCGCAACGACGGTTGTATCTTCATCACGCCCACGCTGAGCGGCGACGGCCTTCATTGCAGGGAGCAGCGCCGTAGGCAAGATGAGACGCGGTGCGCGCCAATTCCGGGGTTTCGGCCTCGGCCTCATTTGCTCGTCTCAGGCTTGAGCTCCAGATGCGCTCGTACGGACAGCCGGGCGGGCACCAGGAAGCAGAGGGAAAGCTCGCACCGGACATCATGACCCTATCAACTTGACCAAGACTGAGGCAACGTGTATGTTTGAGCATCGCCGTAGGCATCTATACCAACGCAGGGAGAAGCCAACATGGAGGATCGCCGGACGGTCAGACGTACCATGCATAGCCGTATTTCGTTATTCCATAGGTCGATGAGATGCTCGCAGTCCATGCGCGCCGAGTCAGCTACAAGGGTGGAAAGCGAGTCATACGCCGAAGAGGTCGAGACACCAGCCGACGGACACGTGGAAGGCATGTCTGTCGCACCGCGCCCGGATGCATCTGCCTACACTCGGAGGGAACCGTGATACCAGCATCAGCACTCAGAGAAGCAATCGAGGAACATGCCGCCATCCGACGGCTTCGTCGCCTACAGCCGGTGGGCGGCGAGGGCGACAAGATCTTTCCGCCGACCTATCCAGGCGACCGGCGGGAAGATCCGCCGCGCCATGTGTTCGAGCGCCGCCGGATGGACGGCAGGGAAGTCTGGTGCGTGCTTATCGACAGCGTGCAGAGCCAAGCGAACCGGTTGGAGGAGGCGCTGCTTGCGGCTGCCACAGAGGAAGACGGGATTCCATTGCCCCACGTGGCTGTGGACTTCCGCGATGTGGGGCTCCAGCCCCTGGAGCAGATCACGTCCCTGGAGGCTCCGCATCGAGTGTACGACGCAATACTCCGCGACAGTCTCCTAGACGGTATTCCCTTCATGCAGAGCGAGCAGGGCCGGCGCCTCGCAGCCGCAACCCCTGCGGACGCCACGCCCCTACTGGAGATTTCACCATCGGCGCTGCTCTTCGGAGCATGGCATAGTCAGGGCGAGGGCGGCGGGCTGGGTGCGAAGTTCCCACGTGCGTTTGTGTCCGAGATCATGGGAATCGACACCCCGGTCGAAGAGGTGCTGGCAGACCGTCGCACAGGACGGACCGAGCCGCAGACCGGAGGTCGCCGCACAGGGAGTCGTATCGATCCGCTAGGCGTGCTCCGGAAGGTTGACGTATTCAAGAGCCCATCTGGTTGGAGCCCTGATCAGAGAGAAGCCGGCAAGGGTGCTAGGAAGGTCCGGCCATCGGAGATCAACCACGGAAACATTGCTCCATCCGTCCAGCCGCTGGGGGTCACCTGCGCCCATGCTGAACACCGGGCGGTATTGACATTGGCCGGGCTCAGGAGGCTGCGCTTCGGAGGCGGCGATCGTGACCCTGCAGCCCGTGCGTTGCTCGCCGCTCTTGGTCTGGTCGCTCTTGCCGAGCAGGATGTGAGCGGATACGCGCTCAGATCGCGTTGCGACCTAGTGTGTGAGGGGAGCGCTCCTCTGGAACTCGTCCGCGCCGACGGTTCCACGGAGCGACTTGAGTTGGACCGGGAAGGAGCGCGCAGCCTCTATCGGGAGGCGTTTGCCGCTGCAGAGGAAGCCGGCTTTCAGTTTGAGCCACTGAGCTTGAAGCCGCAGCCCAAGTTGGTTGAGATCGTGCGGCGCAGCCGTGAACTGGCGTTGGATGCCGCTGGCGGGGACGCCGAAGACGAGTGAGTCTGATCCTTGAGATCGAATTCCTTGCTGGTGTGTGCCGAGCGGCACGAGGACCCGCGAGTGGCGTGCCGGACTGGCCGCCGCAGCCCGATCGTGTCTTCTCGGCGCTCGTTTCCGCTTGGGCGGCGCGTGGCGAACGACACGACGAGCGATCGGCATTGGAGTGGCTTGAAGCGCAAGCGTCACCGACGATTCACGCTGGGGAGTGCGCGGCACGGACGGCACCCGACGTTTTCGTCCCCCCAAACGATCCGACGTCGTCCAGAGCGGAGAAGACCTATCTGCGGGTCATGCCCGACATGCGGCCACGCCAAGCGCGGCGCTTTCCTGTCGCCTGCCTGGAAGATCCGACAATAGCCCTGATCTGGAGCACTGAGCCGGAGCCCGAGTTGCTGGGGAAGTTGGATGCGATGGCGCGGGATGTCGGCTACCTCGGCCATTCAGCGAGCTTGGTGCGCTGTCGTTTCCGTTGCGATGGACCCTCGACCGTAAACCATCCACCCACGCTCGCAAAGCGCCGGGTGTATCCCGGGCGGCTCGCGGAGTTACGGCGCGCTCACGATGCGAACCCGACGCGGCCGATGATTCAGCCCGGTGCCGCCGCCCCAGGCCCTCCCACGCCAGAACCGGAGCCTCGTCTACCTGCTTGGTTGGTCCTGGAGGTGGTTGACGGTGTGATGCCCGACATCCGCGCTGCGCCGCTGGTTGGCCGCGTCTTGAGGCGGACACTGATGAGCGGTTATCGCGGCTGCGGCAAGGGTGATGCGATCCCGGAGATCGTTTCGGGACACACGCTCGACGGGACACCTACCCGAGCTCCGCACCTTGCGATCGTCCCTATGCCGTTCGCGGGGTTTGCGAACGCGGACGGTCGGGTGTTCGGTTTCGCGCTCGTACCTCCCCGGAGCACCGAGTTGCATGAGATCGCCGGCTTCCGTGCCGCGTTCGAAGAGGTGGCACCGTATGATCCGGGCCAGGAACGGCGAGTCCTGGAGCTGAGTTCCGCGCCACTTCGTGGGCCGTTGCGGCTCGCGCCGGCAGGAGAATTGACGAAGCGGTCGCTCGATACCGATCCATATCTCCAGGCCGCGCGGATGTGGGCCAGCGTCACGCCCATGGTCCTGGACAGGCACCTGAAGCGCCACGACGACGCCGAAGTCCGCGAACTGATCGCGGAATCGTGCGTCAATTCCGGTCTTCCTCGGCCTGATCCCGGAAACATCCAGGCGGGCAAGCACTCCGCAGTTGAGGGATCTCCACCGGCTCGGCCCGCGTCCGGAGGGCCGCCCTGGACACGCTGGCGAGTCCCCGAACCGCTGGCAAGCCGATCGCTGATCCATGCCGTCATCGATTTCGGAGAAAGAGTCTCCGGCCCCGTACTACTTGGAGCCGGACGGTTCACCGGGCTGGGACTCTACCGACGAGTCGGGGCTTGACGATGACGTTGAGCTCGACCGACTTCGCCATGTTCTTCCAGGCGATTCACGGTCATACGCCATTCCCTTGGCAACAGTCTCTCGTCGAGCGATTAGATCGGGAGGACTGTTGGCCAGATGTTCTCGACTTGCCGACGGGTGCGGGGAAGACTGCGGCCTTGGACGCGGCGGTCTTCCATTTGGCTATGCGGGCGGATACTCCCTCCGCTGCCGCGCTTCGGATCGTCCTCGTGGTGGATCGTCGCCTGGTCGTGGACGATGCGTACGAACGCGCCCACAAGATAGAACGCGCGCTGACCGATCCTTCGCACACGCGGGCGAGTGGACGGAACGTGGTGGAGGAGGTAGCCCGGAGGCTGCAACAGCTTTCCGGGTCGGACTCACCACCGCTGGTAGCGGCCCGGCTCCGTGGCGGTGCACCGTTGGAACACGACTGGGCGCGAACACCAACCCAGCCAACGCTCCTCTGTTCCACCGTCGATCAAGTAGGTTCACGATTGTTATTTCGAGGATACGGCGTGTCTGATCGCATGAAGCCAGTCCATGCCGGGCTCCTCGGTGAGGACAGTCTCATCCTGCTCGACGAAGCCCACCTCTCCGAGCCCTTCCGGAAGACCCTGGGCGATGTGCACAAGGTCGGCCGAGCCGGGATCAAGACAGTCGTCCTGACCGCCACCCCTGGGGCACCCGGTAAGCGGCCATTCGCGCTGGGGCCTCGCGATCGAGCCGACCCAGTCCTAAAGGCACGCCTGCACGCCACCAAGCGCGCCAGACTGATGAAGCCGATTCGGAACGATGCTGCCGAGGCATTTGCCCGCGCCGCGTGTGAGATGGTCGAGGGCCTGCGACGTGCGGGCGTGTCGTCTCCCGCCGTGGGGGTTGTAGTCAACCGAGTCGCTCTTGCCCGAGAAGTGTTTCAGAAGCTGAGCGAGAGCAAAGACCACGGCTCTGAGTGCCTGCTGATGATCGGACGCTCACGAGATGTGACCAGAGACCAGATCGTAGAAAAACTCGCTCCCTTTCGGACGGGCGCGGTCGACCGTGCGGATGCCGAACCAATGATGCTGGTCGCTACGCAGTGCCTGGAGGTTGGGGTTGACCTCGACCTCGACGGACTGGTGACGCAGGCTGCCTCATTCGATGCCCTGCGGCAGCGTTTCGGTCGGCTGAACCGCGCCGGCCGACCCATCACCGCGGAAGGCGCAATCCTGGTGACGAGCGAGAGCTTGGCCCAGAAGACAGATGACCCCGTGTATGGCGACCGGATCCGCAAGACCTGGGAAGCGCTGAACGCGATGGCGACAGCAGTCGTCGTGGATTTCGGCGTGGAGGCGCTGGACCGGCAACTCAAGGTGAGCGACGTCGAGCTTGCCGAGCTCGCCGCTCCCCGAGCCCAGCCACCGACACTGATGCCTGCTTACTTGGACCTCTGGTCGCAGACGTCGCCGCCCCCGGTCAGTGACCCTGAGGTGGGTCTGTTCCTGCACGGTACGGAGCGTTCACCGGCAGAGGTTTCCCTCGTGTGGCGGAGCGACATCACGGATGCCGATATGGGGGATCGCAGCGACGTTCTCAAAGCGATCCTTGAACTGGTGCCTCCACGAGCAGCCGAGATGATCGACGTCCCGATCTGGGCGGCGGCGGCCTGGCTGCGCGGAGAACGCGATGTCCGATTAGCGAACGTCGCGGACGTGCCGGAACGACCGGAGCCGCTTGAGGTGGAGCGGAGTCATCCGGAACGGAAGGCGTTCCGATGGGCTGGATCGCAAGATCCGCGGACCGGCTTGGTAAGCCATGCTGAACTGCGCCCTGGAGACGTGCTGGTCGTGCCCGCGCACTACGGTGGCTGTGACAGGTTCGGATGGGCACCCGAGAGTCGGGATCACGTCGCAGACGTGGGCGACGAGGCGGCGTGGGCTCACCGAGGCCGCCGGTATGCCGTACGGGTCGCGCGCGACATGGTCCCGCCCGATGCCGACGCTTCCTGGAAGCGCATAACCGCCGTGCTCGCAGCAAGCGACGGCGCGATGCTGCTGGAGGAGTTGCTTGATGTTCTCCCCAAAGAGCCAACCGAGTATCCCGAAGACCAGCCTTCGGCTAACGGCACTGTTCGGGACGTGCGTAGGGAGCTGGAACGGCTCAGGATCGCCGAACTCAACCAGCGCGTCAAGGGTAGCCGCATCGAGAGTCACTTCCCGTATGCGCAGCATGACGCTGGCGTCATTCTGGTCGCCCCACACGGTCTTCGTGATGACGCGGGAGGGGATCAAAGGGCGGCTACCGAGGACGACACACTTTCGCATACGTCATCACGGCCCGTCGCATTGCAATGCCACACCAACAGCGTTGTAGCGTACGCGGAGTCGTTTGCGCGGACGCTTGGGCTCTCTTCGAAGATCGCGGCCGACGTGAGTCTCGCCGCGTTCCTCCACGATGCTGGGAAGTCAGATGCCCGATTCCAGACCATGTTGGCTGGAGGCGACCGGTGGAATCGTCCTGACGGTCCTCCACTTGCCAAGAGCGGAAGGACCTCTCCACCGGGAGCTTGGGTGCGGTCCGGGCTTCCGAGTGGATGGCGACATGAAGCTCTGTCGGTCCGAATGGCGCTTGTACACGCACGGTTCGCACAGGCACGGGACCCTGAGCTCGTGCTGTGGCTGATCGGAACGCATCACGGGCTCGGGAGGCCCTTTTTTGACTTTGCTGATCCCCAAGAGGACGAGGCAGGGAACGAACTGCTGGGGTGCCTGGGAGTCGATGCGTGGCACCTCGGATCCGGCCCCGGCCCGCAGTCACTGGGATTTGCCCACAACGGTCTGGACTGGACGGCCATGTTCCAAGCACTCAAGCAGCGCTATGGCATCTGGGGTTTGGTGCGCCTGGAGACGATTCTACGGCTTGCGGACCATCGAGCGTCCGAAGCGGAGCGCGGGTGATGAATCCGACTACGAAGCATCGCTTGGATGGGCTGGAGCCTGACAATCTGCTCGCCTTCCTGGCGTTGCTTGGTCTTCTTCGGGCGCTTGAGGAGGTGCATCCCGCGTGGCGGCCACGGGTTGGCTGGACAGTCGATGAGCCGCCCGTGCGCCCGGTGCTGACGCTGTCGGACACGCTCACCAAAGAGACAGTCACTACGGCGGTCGCTTCCGGCTTGACGGAGTTGGCCCGTCGGCATGACTTCGAGCCATTCAGAGACCTCAAGCTGTCCCGGGAAGAAACCGCGGAGAAGCTAGTCGCTGCCGCCCATGCCGACCAGTACACCGCGGACCTGTGGGCTGCCCTGGTCAGCGACGCGGCTGTCCGGGAGCGGAACAAAGCCGAGGAAGTCGAGCCAACTCCGTTGTGCTTGCTGTTTGGTCAAGGTCACCAGCACTTTCTGGAGCGGCTGAGTTCGGTTCCACAGGAGACGACGCCACCCCTCCGGCGCGTCAACGGGAGGAAGTCTGCGATCACGGAGGTGGAGTGCTTGTGCGAGGCTTTGTTCGTACCCTGGACCCGGCCGGACGCTACACGTTCGTTCCGATGGGACCCACACGAAGACGTACGCTACGCGCTGCGTGCTACCGATCCGACTGATTCCAAGACCAAGGAAACGACCCAACATGGTGCAAACCGGCTCGCTGCCGTGGGTCTGTCGGTTCTGACCGTGGTCCCTCGAAACCGCGGAGGAGTCGCTCGGCTGGACGTAATCGGGGGGAGTCGTGTTGTCGACGGGAGTTTCGTCTTTACGTGGCCGATCTGGCGAGAGTCGATTAGCCTTGCAACGATTCGTTCTCTCCTGGGGCATCAGAGACTTGATGATGCTAGCACACGAGCCGCACTCAGTATCTTCGAGCGCCGTCGCGCGCGTCGGATTTCATCGGGGAAGTTCATGAACTTCACGAGAGCCGAATCGATTCCAGACGAATAGTCGGTTGGCCGTGACGGATCACAAGCCCCAGACGGTGATGTGCGGCCAGCGTCTTCGCGAGCCGCCTGGGCAGCCTCGACGTTCACGTGCACGCACCGGAAGTCGCCGGCGTCGCCGCTGTTCAGCAGATCCCGCAGCGCCCGGAGTGACGGAGGTTTCCCCGTCTGGCGCGGGGCGTGCAGCGAGTACCGTATGTCCCGCACCAAGTCGAGGACTTCGCCGAGATCGAGCCGTTCCAGCGGTGGGATAGTGGCGTTCCGCTACGACGGGCCTTCCGTGTTGAACATGCGCACGTCAACCCGGAAGTCTGTCGGATGTCCTAAGCGAGGCGGCAAGGAGCGAGCCACTCAAGGCGCTGCGTCGCCGTCGTGCGAGGCGAGGAAGGCTTCGCAGTTGGTGCGGGACTGGTTGCCCGCCGGAATCGTCGCGCAGACCTTCAGGACCTCGGCGCGTATCGTCGCCAGGCTGTCGTTGTGTACGCCGTCGGCGTTCCACTCATGCAGCGCGGTTTCCAGGCGTTCCATCGAATCTGTGACGCTGTGAAAGAACGCGTCCGGTTCGCCGCGCAGTTCCCGGAATACCTTGACCGTTATCCGCTCGATGGGACGCGAGCGGTGAGGCGCCAGCGATAGCAACGACCGCACGTATCTTGTGCCAAGGCCGAATCGGGTGGCAGGTCCGGTCGCAGCCTTCCACGCCCGTTGTCGCCAGTCCAGCGCCACATCGGCGGTATGGCTCTTCCCATCGCTCGCCTCTTCGTCAGCATCCATGCTTTCAAAGAGTGCAGCCAGGACGGACATGACGTAGTCGGGAGCATGCGAGTCTTCGACCTCATCGAGGACGTAACCCCAGATCTGACCGGTGGTGCCCACCGCCGCCAGCACCAACGAGGCACTACCGAACAGAGCGAGCCGGGGATGGGGGTCAACGGTGTCTCGCGCGGCGGTCAACACCGCTCCGCGCGCCTCCCGTACGAGTGAGGCCGGCAGCGATTTCTCGGGTTGCCGGACGCTGGCGAGGCAGATCTCTCCGAGGTACGTGCCGACGCGATCGGCTGGAGAAGTCTCGGGGTCGTTGCGGATACGCTCGATCGCGGCTTCCCACGCACGCTCCAGGTCCGTTCGCCCGACGTCATCCGGCTGCGCGATCATCGGCAGCAGCCAACAGGCCCCGTACATGATGTCGTTTTGAACGGCCGCGGCCAGGGCGGGATCCTGGAGGACTTCGAGCATCCGCTGCTGTGCCGCCGGGCGTTCCTCCGCGGGCAGCGTCGGGTTCACTTCATTCTCGCTCACCACGCTCATGTACGCGTTCAGGTAGTGACCGAACAGGAGCGCTCGCTCCACCGCGAGCTCTTCGGGAATGCGGCCGTGCAGGTGCCTCAGCGCGTTCGGCAGTTGCTCCTTGGACACGAGCTTTTCGTGGTCCTGTGCCCATGAGTAGTACGCCAGCAGGCGATAGTCGGCACTGGTCGCGGCGCCATTCAACGCAGCATCGTAAGCTGCTGCAACCGGCCGGATGGCCTCAAGTGCAATGTTCAACGCCTTCACGTGGCGCGTGAGGTCCAGCCCGAGCGGAACGCGTGTGATCTCCTGGCCATCCGGGGAGAACACGATCGTGGTGGGATATCCCACGACTTCGAGCCGTTCCCCCAGCTTCTGCGCGCCGGTTTCGTCCCCGTCGACGCGTACCGGGACAAACAGCCGTGTCCGCTCGATGAACTCCCGGCGGTTGAATACCGTGGTCTTGAGGGTGCTACAGGGCGGACACCAGTCCGCGCACCAGTGGAACAGCACCGGCGTACCCTGCGATCGCGCTAGCTCGAATGCCGATTCGACGCTTCCCGCGTACCACTCGATCCTATACGCCCGGGTGTCCTCGGCGTTCTCCGCGGCGTCCCGAAGTGCCGCGCGATCGCCGCAACCGGCCAAGACGACGCAGAGCACGCTCAACCACCCGATTATTGAGCAGAGGGGTTGGCCGCGACCGTCAACGGCCACGTGACCACCGTAGCGCCCCCCGGTTGCGGTGGCAAGAAGCCTCAGGGCTTTGGAATTACGTGGAGCCTTTCCCTTCCGCGAACGACGGCTTCAGGGTGAATCCGGGAGTCCATGGTGGCGAAGTCGATGCCTTCGCTGGCCGCCAGACCGAGCAGATAGACGTCGGTGAGCTGTTTCGGGGTGACCCCGGCCAGCGACCTGAACACCCGAGCATCCGACAGCGAGAGGGAATCGGAGATGAAGCGATGGGTTCGCAGGCTGAGCAGGTGGCGCAACTCGACCATCGCTTCGCCGGGCGAGCCCGGCCCGCCGGGGTATCGCGGATGGCCATAGATCCTGAGGAACCCGTTCTGCGTGAGCGGGCATGTCACGAGATGTTCCGACGCGTTGTCGCGTTCCCAGCGGGCGACCCGCTCGTGGTGCTCGTGCCGTGGGTCGATCCGTGCGATCAGGACGCTCACATCCAGAAGGAACGGCACGACTGCCTACACCCCTTCCTCTTCCCGGAGGTGGTTGATGAAGTCGTCGGTGATCACTCGGGTGTCGTCGGGTGCCCGTTGGAGAATCGGCCACCCGCGCTCGTCGGTGCGGATGCGGTCGCGTTGCGGAAGCTCCGGACCAGGCGCCGCCGGTTCGAGCAGGTACACCTCCAGTGACTCCATGAGCAGTGAGCGCAGCGTGGTGCCGCGCTCAGCCGCGCGGATCTTTGCACGCCGGTAGAGTCCGTCGGGTAGGTCGATGGTGGTCTTCATCGGACAACATTGCCACATTTGTGGTTCGGTTCCAATGTTGCGATGGATTCGGGCGATCAGTAGGCGAGGAGGCCGCCGTCGGGGGTGAGGGTGGAGCCGGTGAAGAAGCGTCCCTCGTCGGATGCCAGGAAGACGACCAGGGCGCCGACGTCGGAAGGCGTACCGGGGCCGAGGGGCGTCGTGCGGGTGTAAGTGTAGGGGCTCTCAGGGCTTTCCATCAGGTCGATGATGGGTTGCACGGTCTCCGTCTTGATGAATCCGGGGGCGATACAGTTGACCTTGATGTCATGGCGGGCGAGCTCCAGGGCCATGACCTTCGTCAGCCCGATCACCCCGGCCTTGGCGGCGCAGTAGGCGGCGGCGAACTCCTCGCCGATCAGGCCCATGACCGAGGAGATGTGGATGATCCGGCCCGTGCCGCGCTCGATCATGTGGCGCGCTGCCGCCTGGCTGGCCAGGAAGACGCCCTTGAGATTGGCGTCCAGGACGTCGTCCCAGAGATCCTCGCCCATCTCCATGAAGGAGCTGAACTTGGCCCTTCCGGAACGGCCGGCGTTGTTGACCAGGATGTCCAGTCCGCCGGTCCAGTCGAGCGCCGAGCGCACCAGCGCGTCGACCTCGGCGCGATCGGTCACGTCGCTCCGCACGGCCAGCGCTTGACCGCCGCTGTCGGCGATCGCCGCGGCCGCCTCCTGCGCCTTGTCGAGCCGCCGCTGGGCGATCACCACCCGGGCGCCTTCGTCTGCCAGGCGCTCGCTGATGCCGCGGCCGATGCCCACGCCGCCGCCGGTCACGATCGCGGTCTTGCCGTCCAGACACTGCGCGCTCATCTCGTCATGTAGCCGCCGTCGACGACGATGACGGTCCCGGTCACGTAGGACGACTCGTCCGAGGCCAGCCACAGGGCGGTCTGCGCCACCTCGTCCGCCGTGCCCACTCGGCCGAGCGCGGTGCGCTCGCGCCAGAAGCGCACCACGAACGGGTCCTCGTATGAGCCGCGGGTCATGGGCGTGTCGATGGAGCCGGGGCAGATGGCGTTGGCGCGCACCCGCTTCGGGCCCCAGGTGCTGGCGACGCTGCGGGTGAAGGCGATGACGCCGCCCTTGCTGGCCGCGTAGGCGTCGTAGATGTCCTTGCCGGCGCGCAGGGCCGAGATCGAGGAGACGTTGATGATCGAGCCGCCTCCCGCGGAGACCAGGTGGGGGATCGCGAACTTGCAGCCCAGGAAGGTGCCCTTGAGGTTGACGGCGATGATGCGGTCCCAGACCGCCTCGTCCAGGTCCGGGGCCGGGCCGTCGTCGGGCAGCCAGACGCCGGCGTTGTTGTACAGGACGTGCAGCGCGCCGAACGTCCGCACCGCCGACTGCACGGCGGCCTCCACCTCCGCGGAGCGGGTGACGTCGACCACGGCGCCGAGCGCCGACCCGCCGGCGGCGCGGATACCGGCCACGGTGGCGTCGACCGCTGCCGCGTCGCGGTCGCAGGCCACGACGTGCGCACCCTCGGCGGCGAACAGCTCCGCGGCGCTCCGGCCCATGCCGCTTCCGGCGCCGGTGATCAGCGCGGTCCGGCCGGCCAGCCGGCCACCGGCTGCGGGGGCGGCCGCCATCAGCCCGCGCCCTGCCGGTCCGCGGCCCGCAGGCGCGCGGTCTCCGTCTCATCGACCGCGGGCAACCCGTCGGGCCCCATGCGGATCGCCACGCCATACTCGTGCGCCGCGGCCTCGGCCGACACGAACGCTTCGCGTACGTCGGCGAGCACCAGCTCGGCGTCCCGCTCGGACGGGTCCCCGTAGCCGGCGCCGCCGGCGGAATCGATGCGGATCCGGTCGCCCTCCCGCACCGCGACGTCCGCGAACTTGGAGGGGCTGACGACGCCGAAAGCCTGCGGAAAGGTCAGGAGCTTGCGCTCGCCGGCTCGCCGCACCCACACGCCGCTCAAGCCGCCGGTGGCGCCGCCGAACAGCCCCAGGGCGCCGCTCTTCACGTGGTCCATCATCATGCTCACCGTGACCTCCCCGCCGGTCACCTGCAGGTCGCGGCGGGTGCCGAGGCCGCCTCGCCTGCGCCCGGCGCCGCCGGAGTCGCGGTTCAGGCCGTAGGAGAGCACCCGGAACGGGAACAGGCTCTCGAAGATCTCCACCGGCGTGTTGCGGCAGTTGCCGTGGATGTGGTTCTGGGCGCTGTTGCCGTCGGTGGCCGACCGGCCGCCCCAGCCGCTCGCCTCGAAGTGGTAGTGGGCGTAGTACTCGCCGGTGCCCGGGTGTACCCCGCCGAACAGGAAGTTACAGGAGGTGGCGCCCTCGGAGGACATGGTCCGTTCCGGGACGGCCGCGGCCAGCGCGCGCAGGATCGCGCCGACGATGCGGGGCTGGGTCTCGGTGTTGCCGCCCACCGACGGCCCCGGGTAGCGCACGTTCACGATCGAGCCGGGCGGCGCGATGATCGTGATCGGCCGGTAGCAGCCGGCGTTGCGCGGGATGTGGGTGCCGGTGACCTGCAGCACGGCGTTATAGGTGGCCGAGGCGGTGACGCCGAAGGTGGCGTTGATCGGGCCGCGCGCCTGCGGGTCGGAGCGGGTGAAGTCGACCAGGACGCCGCCGTCGCGCACCACGACGGTGACGCGGATGACGTACGGGTCGTCGGTGATGCCGTCGTCCTCCAGGACTTCCTCGGCCTCGTATTCGCCGTCGGGTATGGCTGCGATCTCGGCACGCATCAGGCGCTCGGAGTAGGCGATGAGTTGCCGGGTCGCCGCCAGCACGGTGGCGGCGCCGTAGCGGGCGAACAGCTCGTGGCAGCGCCGTTCGCCCACGTTCAGGGCGCCCATCATGGCGTGGAAGTCGCCCCAGGTGGCGCGCGGCGTGCGGTGGTTGGCCATGACGATGCGCCAGATGTCGCGGTTGTGCTCGCCGCGGCTCATGAGCTTCACGGGGGGCAGGCGCAGCCCTTCCTGGAACACCTCGGTGGCGTTGCTCGCGAACGAGCCGACCACCATGGCGCCGATCTCGGCGACGTGGCCGATGACCGCCACGAACAGGCGGAGCTCCTCGCCGTCGAATACGGGCTTCAAGAGCAGGTGCTCGGGCAGGTGGCAGCCGGCGCGGTAGGGGTCGTTGTGGATGACCACGTCGCCGGGGGCGAAGTTGTCGGCGCCGATCTCGCGGACCGTCCAGCGCACCGTGTGCGTCATCGCGCCGAGCTGTGCGGGGCAGAACTCGCCCTGTCCGACGAGCTCCGCTTCGGCGTCGAAGACCGCACACGAGAAGTCCTTGGACTCGCTGAAGATGGGCGAGTAGGCCGCCTGCATCATGGCGGTGCCCATCTCGCGCGTGATGTTGGCCAGGCGGTTGTCGATGATGGCCAGGGTGACCGGATCGAGCGCGGCTGCTTCGGCGGTGGTGCCGGCAGCGTCCACGGTGGACGCTGCTGCCTCGCCTTTCGGCAGCGCCACGCGGAAGATGCCGTTGGGCGGCACCGACAGGGTGTGGCCGGCCGGGACCAGCGTCGTCGAGTCCAGTTCCTCGACGATCAGCGGGCCCGTCAGCGTGCAGGCGGCCGGCAACGCGTCACGCCGGTAGACGGGACAGGCGGGATGGGTGCTGGCGCCGATCCGCACCGCGTGGCGCTCGCGCGGCTCCGGCGGCGAACCCGGCGCCAGCTCGGGCAGGGCGGGTGTGGCGGTGGCGCCGAGCGCGGTGACGTTGAAGTGGATGATCTCCACCACCTCGCCGGGGAAGTGGTGGCCGTAGAAGCGGCGGTGCGCCTCGCCGAAGTCGTCGAGCAGGGCCTTGAAGGCATCGTCGTCGACCGGTCCCGGGGGGACGGGCACGTCCTGCTCGTAGTTCTGGCCGGCGTAGCGCATGCTAATCGAGCGCTGCACGACCGGCTCGCCCGCGCATCCCTGCTCATGCGCCTCCGCCACCGCCTCGCGTTGCAGGCGCTTCAGGGTGGCGTCGATCTCGGCGGCCTCCGCCAGGTCCGATCGATGGAAGCGTGTCGCGCGCCTGTCCACGCGGACATCGGCGGCCAGCGCCCCGAACGCGGAAGTGAGTCCCGGGTGCGGAGGTACGATCATCTCTCGCATCCCGAGAGCCGCGGCCACCGCCGCGCCGTGCAGGGGGCCGGCGCCACCGAAGGCGACCAGCGCGAAGCGGCGCGGGTCGATGCCGCGCTCCACGGTCAGGACGCGGATGGCGTCCGCCATCTGTTCGTTCACGAGATCGACGATCGCCGTAGCGGTCTCTTCCGTGCTCATGTCCAGCGCGCCACCCAGCTCTTCCATCGCGTGACGGGCGGCCGCGGCATCGAGCCGCATCTCGCCTCCCAGAAAGGAGCCGGGATCGATCCGGCCGAGCACCAGGTTGGCGTCGGTGACGGTCACCTGCTCGCCGCCTTGGCCATAGCAGACCGGGCCCGGCGTCGCGCCGGCGCTCTGCGGCCCCACCCGCAGCATGCCGCCCGCATCGATCCAGGCGATCGAGCCGCCGCCGGCGCCGACGGTGCGCAGGTCGACGCTGGGCGCCGACACGGGCAGGCTGAAGTCCACCTCGTAGCCGGTCGTGTAGGAGATCTGCCCGCCGAGCACCAGGGCCACGTCGGTGCTGGTGCCGCCCATGTCGAAGGTGATCAGGTCGCGGTGGCCTGCCTGCTCTCCGAAGTAGCGTCCGCCGATCACGCCGCCGGCCAGTCCGGACAGCATGGTGTGGGCCGGCAACTCCCTGGCCGCGGCCGCGGCCACCTGTCCGCCGTTGGACTTCATGATGGTGAGGGCGCCGCCGAAGCGGCGCTCGCCCAGGCCCTGCTCCAGCTCCTCGATCCAGCCCGACATGCGCGGTCTGAGATAGGCGTCCAGGATGGCGGTGCTGCCGCGCTCGTACTCGCGCCACATCGGCGCGATGGTGCAGGCGGCCGAGACCGGCAGGTCGGGGAAGCGGCGGCGGAGGAACTCGGCCAGCCGCCGCTCGTGCTCGGGGTTCACGTAGGAAAACAGCAGGTTCACCGCCAGCGCCGCGCCGCGCGCGGGCGCCCCGCCATGCTCGGCGAGCCGCTCCGCGACCAGGCCGGCGACGCGCTCCATCTCGTCGCCGGTCAATTCCGCGAGCACGTCGCCGCCGGCCGCCACCCGCTCGCGCACTCCGATGCAGTCGCGGCGCGCGACGAACGGCACCGGCTTCTGCCACTGCAGGTCGTACGGGTCTTTCTTGTCGATCCGCTGGATGAACGGCACGTCCTGGAAGCCGTCCGTGGTCAGGTAGAGCACCCGGGCGCCGCGCCGCTCCAGCACGGCGTTGATGCCGAGCGTGGTGCCAAGCACCAGCAGCGACAGCTCCTCGGCCGGAACGCCGGAGCGCGCGAGCGCGTCGAACACGGCGCGGCCGGGCTGGGCCGGCGTCGAGGGCACCTTGGCGATGTGCAGCAGGCCACGGCCGTCCGTGTCGACCGCGACCAGGTCGGTGAAGGTGCCGCCGGTATCGATGCCCATGCGATACGCCATCGGCCCCGCTACTCCGGCCACTACGTGCGCTCGGGAGGAGGATTCCCGATCGGCTCGTACCGCGGCACCCAGTAGGTGGCGTGGATGCGCTCGCAGGCGGGGCCGCAGAACCGCTTCACGCGCCCGCGCTCCTCTACCACCCAGACGCGGCCGGCGATCATCTGCCCGCAGAGCTCGCAGTGCACGATGTCGGTCGCGTACCACGCCGTGTCGAGCTGCCGCCAGCCGGTCACGGGGGCATCCATATCGCGAGCATTATGACCACGTTCTCTCCGGATGGTAGTCTGACCCGTCGTGGCGCGGTGGATGGCGCGGTGGCTGCCGGTTCTCGCCGGCCTGTCGCTGGTCGTGTCCGCGTGCTCCAACCCGCTGATCGGCACGTGGTCGGGAAGTTGCGCCGCTCGGGACGGAGACGCCACCGCGGAGATCTCCCTCACGTTCAGGGACGACAAGGTCACCGTGTCCACGGAGGGGAACGTGTCCAGCGGGACGTATCAACGGAAGGGAGACCGGCTGACGCTGGAGGTGGACTCCTGGTCCGGCTCCGCACGCTTCGAACAGGTCCGCTCGGAGCTGACGTTGGAGTACGAGGACGCTCCCGCGTTCACCTGTACCCTGAACCGCGTGAAGGCGTTCAGCCTATAGGTGTCGAGGAGGTCCCATGCAGCCGGCCCCGCACTTCGTCAACACGCTCGGACTGAAGATGATCCGCGTCGGCGCCGCCGCGTTCGACGCCTGGACCCCGTCGTTCGCCGACGCCGAGACCGCCTCCGTCGAGGTGTCCGGCGGCCTGGAACGGCCGCCGCTGCCGCACCGGGTGGAGCTCCCCGGCGACTTCTACCTGGCGCAGGTGCCGGTGACCAACGGCCTCTACCGCCGCTTCGTGGCGGAGACCGGCCACCGCACGCCGGGCGGGGAGCTCTTCGACATCGACCGCGTGAAGACGGGCAAGGGCTTCTCCGGCGTAATCCAGGTCAGCGAGGGGGTCGAGGCCTGGGAGCGCGACGGCTTCACGTCCGACGAGCAGCCGGTCGCCGGCGTCAACTACATGGACGCGGTCGCGTTCTGCGCGTGGCTTTCGGCGGCAGAGGGACGCACCTACCGCCTGCCCGAGGTCTACGAGTGGGAGTACGCGTGCCGCGCCGGCACCGACACCCTGTTCTGGTGGGGCGACCGGCCGGATCCGCGCTTCATGAACTACGCGGTGTCGCGCATCGGCCATCCGACGCCGGTCGGCTTCTATCCGCCGAACCCGTGGGAGTTCCACGACCTGCACGGCAACGTGGCCGAGTGCTGCGAGCAGATCGGCCGGCCCGGCGGCGTGCAGAAGGGCGCCGCCTGGAACTACCCGGCCACGCTCACCGGCGCCGACATCTATGTCGACGTGCGCGGGACCTTCATGCCGCACATGCCGATCACCCGCCGCACTCTGGAGATCGGCTTCCGCATCTGCTGCGACGCCGGGGAGGTGCCGGCGCCGGGCAGCGCGGAGGGCAGGCCGATCGTGCTGGCGGGAGGTGCCGGACCGGAGCTGTCCCCACTTTCGATCACGCTCGGAGAGACGCTCGACTTCGGCACAACCGGCACGCAGATCCACTCGTTCCTGGTGACCGGATCCGGCCGCTGGCTGATGAACGACCGCCGCTCCGACGACCGCGGGGCCACCTGGGAGTCGTGCACGGCGCTGGCGTTCAACGCCCTGCAGCTCCGCGACGGCACGATCATCCAGTGCACGGGGCCGGGCGCACGCTCCTCGGGATGGGACTTCGAGGGCATGACCGGGGGCTTCGGAACGATGAAGGTGACCGTCTCGGCGGACGACTGGCAGACGGTCAGCACCTTCGACGCTCCGCTCGAGATCCCGCTGGGCGTGCAGTTCGGCTCGGACGCCGCCATGGTGGAGCTGGAGGACGGTACGCTGCTGATGGGCCTGTACGGCTGGATGGACGGCGACCAGGTGCGCGAGGACAACCCGATGTTCCCGATCGTCGACGGCGCCTACAAGACGCGCGTGATCGCCGTGGTGTCGGAGGATCGCGGGAGCAGTTGGCGGTACCGGGCGACGATCTGCAACCACCCGGAGATGGGGCGCGAGGGCGCCAACGAGACCACCATCATCGAGCTGCCGACAGGCGACCTGTTCGCGGCCATGCGCACCGGGCTGCACGGCTACCGTGACCGCCACGGCCGCGAGCACCTCGACGAACCGTTGCTGTGCGTCTGGTCGCGCTGCGACGGGCGCAGCTGGAGCGAGCCGTCGCGGATCCACGTGCGCGACCGGCTGGTCACGGGCATCTGGCCGCGGTCGGTGCTCACGTCCCAGGGGGTGCTTGCGGTGCTGCGCTCGCGCCCCGACGGCAGTGTCATTTTCAGCCCGGACGGCACCGGCACGGTGTGGACGGAAGAGGTCGTCTATCGGACGGAACGGGGCGGTGGCAGCATGGACGGCATGGCGATGATCGGGCCGGACACGCTGCTGGCGGTGTACGTGGACGAGATCACCATGCAGGGCGGCGAGCGGATCGGCCACGTCAGCGCGCTGCCGATCACGGTGCGCCAGAAGGGCTGACGGCTGGCACCCAACGGGAACGTACGGTAACGTCAGACGTTGCGGTCGAGTCGAGGGAAGCCGCAGGCCCGGATCTCGATCGCTCCAGGAGGATGAAGAAGTGGCTGACAACGCGTCCCAGGCGTATCCGGCGCGGCTCTCGGTGGCGTACCCCGACGGGCCGCGGGACCGGCTCTCGGTATTGGTGCGGATCCTTCTTGCCATACCGATCCTGATCATCGGCGCTCTCGTGACCGGATCCTCCCAGACCGGCCAGGCGGACCCCGGCTGGGACTTCGGCCGCACCGAGGCGCTGGTGGGCGCGATCGGGTTGTTCCTGGCCACGGCGCTGATGATCCTGTTTCGCCAGAAGTACCCGCGCTGGTGGTTCGACTGGAACCTGGAGGTGGCGCGGTTCACCACCCGGATCAACGCCTTCGTCCTCTTGCTGAGAGACGACTATCCGTCCACCGACGAGCGGCAGGCGGTGACGGTGGACATCGACTACCCGGATGCGAAGAACGATCTCAACCGCGTGTTGCCGCTGTTCAAGTGGTTCCTCGCCATCCCGCACTACATCGTGCTGAGCGTGCTGGGTACGGTGAGCGTCGTGGTAGTCGTGCTCGGCTGGTTCGCCGTTCTGATCACGGGGAAGCTGCCGACGTGGATATTCCAGTACCTGGAGGGCCTCATGCGCTGGGGGCTCCGCGTCGCCGCCTACGCGTTCCTGCTGACGACTGACCGCTATCCGCCGTTCCGGCTGGGCGAGTAGTGCCCCCGATGATCTGACCCGTCGCGGACGCGGGATTCGATCGGCAGGTCGAGGATGGTCCGCTTCGCCCTCAGACGGCTGGTCCACAGCGGGGCGCTGAGCGCGTCGCTGCTGCTGGCGGCGGTCCTCTGCGTCGCTGCGGTGGCGAGTGTCCCGATCTACACGCGCGGGGTCCTGCAGAAGCTGCTGCGCGCCGATTTGGAGGGGCTGCAGCACGCCGGAGCGACGTTCCCCGGACGGATCCACGCGGAGCTCGATTTCTCCCGCCCCGCGCGCGGCGGCGACGGCTTCGCGTGGTACCAGGCCGTCGATGCGGCGATCGGGCCGCTGGTCGGCGACTTGGGACTGGGCCTGCTGGCCGGCACGCAGCAACTCACCCTCGGCCCCGTGTTCTTCCAGCCCCGCGGGCGGCCGGGCGCGCGGCGGCTGATCAAGGTTGAGACGCTGTCCGGCCTTGCCGAACACGTGCGGATCACCCGCGGCCGCATGTTCGGCAGTGCCGGCTCCACCGCTGCAGCGGACGGGCCGTACGAGGCGATCGTGACCGAGCGCGCCGTCGCGCAGCTCGACCTGCGGCTCGGCGCCACGTACGAGCTCGATCGGCCGTCGCCCGACGGAGCGGGGCCGCTGGCGGTCACGGTGGTCGGCGTGTTCACGCTGGCCGATGAGCGCGATCCGTTCTGGTTCCTGCCGCTGCGCTTCTACGACGGCAGCTTCCTGGTCGACGACGGACGCTTCCGGCGGGAGTTGCTGCACGCGGGCTCCGAGGGATTGAAGGTGGCGCAGTGGCACTACGCCATGGACTACCACCAGCTGACCGTCGGCGACCTGCCGCGGTTGGAGCGCGTGATCGACGCCTACGCCCGCCGCGCCGCGGATATCGGTCTCCGGTGGCGGGTGGCGTTCCGGGACACGCTCGCCGCCTATCGGGAGCGGGCGTACCGGCTGCGCTTGACGCTCTGGTTCCTGCAGGTGCCGGTGCTCGTGGTGCTGCTGCTGTTCACGCAGGCGATCGCCCGCGCGCGGGTAGAGTCGGAACGGGTCGAGCTTGCCACCTTCATCGGCCGCGGCGCGCACGCCGGCCAGCTCGCGAAGCGCGCGCTGGTCGAGGGCGCGCTGCTGGCGGTGGTGGCGCTGCTGATCGGCCTGCCGGCGGGCTTGGTGCTCAGCCGGCTGGTGGGCGCGTCGGCGGGGTTCCTGAACTTCGTGCAGCGCCAGGCGCTGCCGGTGACGGTCGACGCGGGCGCCTGCGGTGCGGGAGCGGCCGGAGCACTGCTGTTCCTCCTGGCCATGCTCGGCTCCACGCTGCGACATACGCGACGTACCATCGTGCACGGGGTCGGCCAACAGGAACGCGCCGTCGCGGCCGGGACCCTGGAGGCCGGGCGCAACGGTCGGGCCGCCGCGGCCGGGACAGCGCTGATCGCGGTGGCGCTGTACGGCCTGTTGCGCGCCTCGGCGCAAGAGGCCGTCCTGGAGCGTACCGGCACCGCCGGCACCGATCTCCCGCTCGATCCGTTGCTGTTCGCGGGCGCCGCGCTGTTCACTCTGGGCGTCGCGTTGCTGTTCGTGGCGCTCTTTCCGTATCTGGTCGGTCTTGTCTTCACGTCCGGCCGCCGCATCTGGAGCCCGGCGTGGTATGGAGCGCTGGCGCGCCTGGGCCGTGGCGGCGGGGAGCGCATGAGCGTGATGCTGTTTCTGACGCTGGCGTTCGCGTTCGGGGCGTTCTTCAGCATCACCGCGCGCACCGTCAACGCCGCCGTCGAGGATCGCATCCGTTATCGCGAAGGAGCCGATCTCGTCATCGAGCCGCTGTGGAGCAGGCAGCCCGCTGCAGCCGCGGGCGGTTCTGCCGGCTACCGGTACGTGGAGCCGGACCTGCGGCGCTACGCCGGGATCGACGGCATCGAAGGGGTCACCGGCGTCCTGCGGCGCTCCGGGGTGACCGCCGTGATCGGCGCCGGGCGCGGCACGGTGGTCGAGCTGATGGCGGTGGTCCCGGACGGTTTCGCGGAGGTCGCCTGGTTCCGGGCCGGCCTGCTGCCCGCGCACGGCAACCACTACCTCAACGTGTTGGCCGCCGACCCGCGGGCCATGCTCCTTTCCACCACGTTGCAGCGCGCGTACGGCATCGAGCTCGGCGCTCCGGTCAGCCTGGCCTGGGCCGGCCAGGCGCCCCTTGCCGGCCATGCCGCCGCGTTCGTGGACTTCTGGCCGGCGTACGACCCGCACCGGGACCACCTGGTGGTCGCCAACCTGGCGTACGTGCATGCCAGGATGCAGATCGAACCGTATGAGCTGTGGGCCGAGCGTGCGAGGGGCGTCGACAACCGCACCATCCTGGACGGCATCGACCGCGCGGGCGTGCGCATCAGCGCGCTCACCGACACCGGCGCTCAGGTCAGCGCCGCGCGGCGGGAGCCTGCGACGCTCGGCCTCAACGGCACGCTCACGATCGGCTTTCTGCTGGTCACCGGGGTCGCCGCCGCCGCGTTCGTCATCGCCGCGGCGATCTCGCTCCGCTCCCGGCAGGCGGAGTTGGCCGTGATCCGATCGATCGGACTGTCGCGCCGCCGCGTGGTTGCCATGGTGGCGTGGGAGCAGCTCCTGGTGGCGCTGTCAGCGGTGGTCGCGGGCGTGGTGCTGGGCGCCCTTGCCGCCAGGATCTACGTGCCGGTGATGCAGGTGGTGGCAACCGCCGCCGAACGCGTGCCGCCGCTGCGGGTCGTTGCGCTCTCAAGCGACTTCATCCGTCTCTATGCGATCGCGGCGGCGGCGTTCACCGCCGGCGCGCTGGTGGTGAGCGGCCTGATCGGGCGGCTCCGGATCCACCAGGCCATCCGGCTGGGACAGGAGTGATGCGGTCGGGCGCGGCGACGTCCCGGATGGCGGCGGCATGGCTGGCCCTGCTGCCGGCGCTCGCCGGATGCCTGTTCCCGCGCGAGGAGGAGCCGCTGGCGCCGCCGCTGGTGCGCCCGGCGGTGGTCACTTACCGGACGGTTCCGGCGCTGCGCACAACCATCGAGCAGACCGTGGTGGTGACCGGGCACGTTACCTACCGCACGCAGAGCGCGGTCGCCTTCGAGCGTGGGGGCGGCAGGCTGCTTCGCATAGCCGTGGAGTTCGACGAGCGCGTGCGCGCCGGGGACCTGCTCGCCGAGCTGCGCAACGAAGATCTGCGGGTTCGACTCCGCGAGCGGGAGATCGCGCTGCGCAAGGCGGAGTTGCACCACGAGCGGGCGCGGGCGACCGGCGCCGACCGCATCGGGACGGAGCTGGCGGCCCTGGACGTGGAGTTGGCCGCGCTGCACCTGGAGGCCGCGCGCCGGGATCTGCTCGGCACCGAGCTGCGCGCTCCCATGGACGGCGTGGTCACCTACACGCTGCCGGCCGCTCCGGGCGATCACCTCGACCCGTTCGTGACGGTGGTGCGGCTTGCCGACCCGGCCGCGCTGGTGGTCGAGTACCGCGGCGCCGAGGCCGACCGCTTCGAGCTCGGCGTGGAGGTCGAGTTGACCGTCGGCTCCAAGAAGGCGCAACACCGCGGCCGGGTGATCGAAACGCCGTCGTCGATGCCGCCTGCGCGGCTGACGCAGGAGCCCGCGGCGCGTGACCGGATCCGCATCCGGATGCTCGAACCGCCGCCGGAGTTCTCCTTCGGCCAGTCGGTCCGGGTCGTGTTGACCGAGGAGCGCCGCGAGGACGTGGTGGTCATCCCGCGCAACCTGGTGCGCAGCTATCTGGACGCCGACTACGTGTACGTGCTGGACGACGGCGAGAAGCAGGAACGGGCCGTCGAGGTCGGGCTGGTGACGGCGAGCCAGGCGGAGATCGCGCGCGGACTGGACGCCGGAGAGCAAGTCATCGTCCGGTAGTCCGGCGGGCGGACGGGAACCGGAGACGCCTGCCGGATTACCGGACGCCGTTGGGCCGGCGCGGCGACTCGGCGCTACCGGGCGCTGTCCGGTTCCGGGTCGCCGAGCGCAGCGCGAACGGCGCGCAGATAGGTGCGGCTCACCGGAATCTCCTGCCCGGTGGTGAGCCGCAGGATCGTTCGCCCGTCCTTCGGAATCACGCGTTTCATGTAGCGCCGTGATACCCAGTACGAGCGGTGCACCTGCAGGCCGTGGGCGCTGAGCTCGGCCACCGCATCCGCGAATTTCATCAGGATGAGGCCCGAACCGGCGGGCGTGAATGCCTTGACGTAGTGATCTTCGACCTTGACGTAGATGAGGTCGGTGCCGAGCTTGCGCGGCAGCCGGTCGAATATCGAACGTGGCCGCGTCAGCGGTGTCGCGGCGGCGCCGGCTGCCGGCCGTACGGCGCTTCCCGTGAGTTGCTGGCGGCTCGACCCGGCCTCCGGCGCAGCGGCCGCATCGGCGTTGCGCACGACGGCTGGCAGATGGCCGTGGTCGCAGCGATGGCGGGCGACTTCGGCATCGTCGGCCCGGCTGGAAGCCGCAGGCCGTTCGGTCGCTTCCGGTCGATCCGGAGCTCCGTTCAGCTTGACGCGCTGCAGGGCGATGAAGTGGATCAGGAGCGTCGCCGGCATCAGCACGGCCAGGACACGAAGGTACGTGACCGGCAGTCCTCCCACGCACTCGGGCCGGATCAGCTGATCGATCGTGCACACGACACCGGTCGCGGGAACGGCCGCGAGCAGCGTGGCGCCTGCCAGGCCGATGGTAGCCGTCCGCGGCGTGCTGTCGCGCAGCCAGTACAGCGCCACGGCGCTCATGCAGAAGCACACGGGCCAGGCGACGAAGTACCACAGCGACCAGTAGCCTAGTCGCCGGAGCGTGGACAGCTGCTCGAAGGTGCTGATGGGGCCGATGATGGTGAACACGGCCACGACCGCAGTGAGGGCGGCAAGGACGTCCCGGATCATGCGCGGCGTGAGGAGTTCCCGGTACTCGTAGCGCATAGCCTGCGGTCGATCGGCGCCATCCGGGAACATCGCCAACTTCCCGGAGCCTCTCTGCTCCGGTGTCGAAGGACCTATTACTTCTTCCACGGAAGTCCTCCTGTCGTTCGTCAATTCATCTCTGTTGGCAATATATGAACGCCGGTTCCGGAACTGCAAGTTCCAACCAGGTAGTGCGAGATCGGTGTCGCCGGTTGAGGGGCGGCAGAGTTGCGCCACTGCCGAGGCCGAGCCGTGCGATGATGGACCGTTACCGCGGTGATGGGAACCACACGGTCGGGCCGGTGCATCTACGTCTCGACTCTCGGCGACGACCGCTGGTCCGGGGCCGTACCTGCAGCGTCCGGAACTCCGGGACCGGGTGCCGATGGGCCGTTCGCGACCCTCATCCGCGCGCGCAACGAAATCCGGGCGCTCAGGGGCCGGGGAAGGATCGACGGACCGATAGACGTGCTGGTGCTGGGCGGCACCTATGGCTTCAGCGAGCCTCTGCAGCTTGCCGCCCGCGACTCCGGTACGTCTGAGCATCCGGTTACCTACCGCGCGTTTCCGGGCGAGCGGCCCGTGCTGAGCGGCGGACGGGCACTGAGCGGCTGGGAGCCGTACCGCGGTTCGATCGTGCAGTGCGCGGTGCCGCCCGGAACGATGTTCCGGCAGTTGTTTTATCGCGACCGGCGCCAGGTCAGGGCTCGCTGGCCGGCGCGCGACCCCGCCGATCCTCGCTACGGCGGCTGGGCGTTCATCGAGGAGGTGCTGCCGAAGGCCGATGGAGACGAATACCCGCGAACGCTCCGCTGCGGTCCTGAGCGGCCGCCGCGGCGGTGGGCCAGACCTCGGCAGGCTGAGGTCTTCATCCACCCGTGGCTGTGCTGGCTGAACGACATCATCCCGGTCGAGTCCGTGGACGGGTCGGGCACGATCACGCTGACCCGCTTCGCCCACCACGGCAAGCACGAGCTCACGGTCGGCAACCGGTTCGTCGTCGAGAACGTACTGGAGGAGCTGCGCGGCCCCGGGCAGTGGTCCCTGGATGCCGGGGCCGGCACCGTCTACTTCTGGCCGCCCGGCGGCTCCGTCGAGGACGGCACCGTGGTCGCGCCGGTCACCGACCGCATCTTCGAGCTGCGCGGCACCGCCGGACACCCCGTGCACGACATCCACGTCCGCGGCTTCACCTTCGCGCACACCCGCTCGCCGTTTCCCGACCATCAGCACGCGGAGACCTTCCACTCGCCCGGACTTCGCGGCGGAACCGTCCACCTCGAGCACGCCGAGCGGTGCCGGATCGAGCGCAACACCTTCCGCGCCGTCGGCGCTGACGGCGTCCACCTGGAGGGACCCAACGCCCACAACACCATCGCCTCCAACGAGTTCGCCTACGCCGGCGCGTGCGGCGTGTCGGTCGCCAGCAACTCGAAGCAGAACACCGTCACGTGGATGGACCGCGAGGTGGTGGCCGAGCGCACCCGCGAGTACCCGCGTTTCACCGGCAACGTGATCCGCAACAACCACATCCACCACAACGGCGCCATCAAGAAGCGCTGCGGCGCGATCCAGGTGTTCGCCATGAACAGCGTCGACAACGTGATCGCTCACAACCTCATCCACGACACCTCCGACAAGGCGGTGATGATGAAGGACGGCTTCGGGCGGATCACCGTCGAGTACAACAGCATGGAGCGCCTGGGACTGGAGTGTGCGGACACCGCCGCGGTGATGTCGGAATCGTGGTTCGTGCTGCCCGACGAACCGGATCTGAACAAGGGCCTGGTGATCCGCAACAACCTGATCCGGGACGTGATCGGCTGCGCCGCCTACGGCACGCCGATGAAGCGCGATTACGTGCGCGGCACCAGGGCCGGCGGCAGGATCTGGACGCCGTACTTCAACTGGGGGATCTACTCGGACAACACCGGCATGAGCATCCTGGTCTCCGGGAACATCGTCTCCGGTACGGTGCTGGGCGGCGTGTCGCTGCCGGTCGGCAACCCCACCGACATCCTGATCGAGAACAACGTCTTCGTGGACGCGCTGGCCAGCCAGGCCGACCTGCAGATCGGCGGCGGCTGGACGAAGGGTCAGGGGGCTTCCGGCAACCGCTTCGTGCGCAACGTCGTCTTCTACACGACGCGCGATGCGGCCCTGCTGAACACTACCGAGCAGACCCGCAGCGCCTTCGCCGAGTGCGACCACAATCTGTACTGGCCGGCCGCCGGGCAGACACCGGTCGTGAACGGCGTGCCGGAGGGGTCGTTCGACGCGTGGCGGGCGCTGGGCTTCGACCGCCATTCCGTGTTCGCTGATCCGCTGTTCATGGACTACGCGAACGGCGACTTCCGGCTGCGGCCCGAGTCGCCGGCGTTCGCGCTCGGCTTCCGGCCGATCGACGTGCACCGCATCGGGCTGGAGTCGCCCGGCTCGGTGGGTGCCGGTGCGGGCTCGGGGCGGGCGTGAGCGAACCCCTGCCGCAGGCCAGCTTCGTAAACTCGGTGGGGCTGCGGCTCTTTCGGGTCGAGCCGCGCCCGTACGACGCCTGGGTGCCGAGCATGCGCCGCCGCGGCGAGCAGCAGGCACGGGACGGGAAGCCCGACGCGGCGTTCGCGCTGAACCGGCCGCGCGTCCCGGAGCCGTCCGACCTCGCCCGGCCGTACTACCTGGCGGAGCTGCCGGTCACCAACGCCGTCTACCGTCGCTTCGTCGCCGCGACCGGACACCGGCAGCCGGGTGGCGTGGTGATGGACATCCACCGCCGCCTGCACGAGGGGGACACCTGGGACCTGGATGCGTTCGCAGGCGACGACCTGCCGGTGACCGGCGTGGACGACGGCGACATCACGGCCTTCTGCGCCTGGCTGTCCGAGTGCGAGGGCCGGACCTACCGCGTGCCGACCATCAACGAGTACGAGTACGCCAACCGCGCCGGCACCGACGCCCTCTTCTGGTGGGGGCCTCATCCGGACGTGCGCCGCATGAACTTCGCGCTGTCTCGCATCGGCCATCCGTTGCCTGCCGGCTCCTATCCGGCCAACCCGTGGGGGTTTCACGACCTGCACGGAAACGTCTGGGAGTACTGCGCCGACCGCGATTGGTTCATGGCCATGGGGTCGGCGTTCAACTCCCCGCAGGTACTCACCGGCGCCGACGCGTGGGGGAATTTCAACCAGGGGCCGAACCTGATGCGCCTGCTGAGCACCGGCTTCCGCCTGGCGTGCGACGGCGGCGAGGCGGCACGGCGCGGCGGATCGGAGCCGGCCGAACGGCCCACCCCGGTGACGGCGGGCGGCGGTCAAGGACCGGTCATCCCGGCGCTGGAGGTCACGGTCGGCGATCGTATCGACCTGGGGCCGGTCGCGACCAACGCGGCGAACATGCTGGCCACTCGCGACGGCACCTGGGTGCTCAACGACAGGCGCTCCGTCGACGGCGGCCGGACATGGCGGCCGTGCCCGCAGCTCGGCGAGGCGAAGTGCCAGCTCCGCGACGGCACGGTGATCGCGGTGCTCGGCCCCGATTCCGGCGGCGTTCCCTGCCGCATCGACGCCCCGCTGTCCGGTCACGGGCGGATCATGCTCGGCCGCTCCACCGACGACTGGGCCACGGTGGAGCAGATCGCCACAGACGTGCACGTGCCGCTGGGCCGGCAGTTCCTGCCCGTGCGCGGCCTGGTGGAGCTCGACGACGGCCGGCTGCTGCTGACCATGTACGGGTACCTGGACGGCGACCTGATCCGCGAGGACTCGCCGGTCGCCTTCGAGCTGGATCCGGAGTGGATCAAGACGCGAGTGATCCTGGTCGAGTCGAGCGACGGCGGGCGGAGCTGGCGGTACCGGTCGACGGTCAGCTACCGCCCCGATCTGACCAGCGAGGGGCAGAACGAGAGCGACCTGCTGATCCTGCCGGACGGCGACCTGATCGCGGTGATGCGTACGGGCATCCACGGCACCCGCGATCCGCACGGCCGCGAGTTCCTGGACCAGCCGGTGCTGATGACCTGGTCCGTGGACGCCGGCCGCACCTGGACCGAGCCGCAGCGCATCCACGTCGGAGACCGGCTGATCACCGGCATCTATCCGCGCCTGCAGCGCACCGCTTCCGGCGTGCTGGCCCTGTTCCGGGCGCGCCCCGACGGCAGCGTTGTGTTCAGCCCGGACGGCGCCGGCTCGCTCTGGACCGATGAGGTGTTCCATTACCGCGCCGAAGAAGGCCACCGCCACGCCGGCATGCAGGATCTGATCCCGGCCGGCCCGGACACCGTGCTGGTCACCGACGTGATCATCGACAGTGGCGCCGAGCGCCGGTATCACGTCGAAGGGGTGCCGATCACGGTTACCAGGCGCTCGGCGGCCGACCGATCGTGACCGACAGCTTCGCGACCCTGGCGGATGCGGCGCGCAAGGTGATCGACCGCTGTCCATGGACGACGGTGCGCACCGTGGAGGAATACGTGGAGTACATCCGCAGTGAAGCGGACGAGCTCGTGGCGGCAGTCGCAGACGGCGATCGGCAGAACGTGAAGGAGGAGCTCGGCGACCTGCTGTTCACTGTCGTGGTCTGCATGCTGCTGGCCGAGCGGAGCGGCTCCTTCCCGGCGCGCGAGGTCATGGACGGCGTGGTCGCCAAGATGCGGCGCCGCAAGCCGTTCGTGTTTGACGGCACGCAGGTCACGGTGGAGGAGGCCAAGAGGCTGTGGGCGGAGGAGAAAGCGCGGGAGAAGCGATCCCGCTGACCGTCGCCCGGGCCTGCCGGCCGTGCTACGGTGCGGCATGTCTCAAGCGGAGCTACTGAAGCGTGCCGGGCGCATCTTCGTCGGCGGCACGATGGGAGAGTTTCACCTGCCGGAGGACGCCTCCATGGTGTTCGTTCGTGCGCAGGGCAGCAAGCTCTACGACGCGGACGGGCGCGAGTACGTCGACTTCCTGAACGGCAGCGGGCCGATGATCCTCGGCCACTGCCACCCGGCGGTGGTGGCCGCGGTGACCGAGCAGGTGCAGCGCGGCACCACCTACTTCGGCGTCAACCGGAAGGTCATCGAGCTGGGCGAGCGCATCGTCGATGCCTCGCCATGCGGGGAGAAGATCCGTTTCGTGGCCACCGGCTCCGACGCCGTCACCTTCGCCGTGCGCATGGCGCGCGCCTTCACCGGGCGCAGGCGTGCCCTGCGCTTCGAGGGCGGCTGGCATGGCGTCAGCGACTTCGCCCTGCACGGCGCCAAGCCGCTTGCGCCCAGCGCGTATCCGCGCGCCACGCCGGACGCCGCCGGCCTGCCGAAGGCGATGCCCGACGACCTGCTGCTGTCGCCGTTCAACGACCCGGAGATGGCGCGCCGGCTGATCGAACGGCACGCCGAAGACCTGGCCGCGGTCTGCGTGGAGCCGCTGCAGCGCTGCATCCGCCCCAAGCCGCCGTTTCTCGAGACCCTGCGCGAGCTCACCGCCAGACACGGCATCATGCTCATCTTCGACGAGGTGGTGACCGGCTTCCGCATCGCCTGGGGCGGCGCGCAGGAGCGCTACGGCGTGGTGCCGGACCTGGCCGCCTACGGCAAGACGATCTCCGGCGGCCACCCCAACGCCGCGGTCTGCGGCCGCGCCGACGTGCTGGAGACCGTCAATCCGTGGCGGGCGCTCGACGACCCGCAGCGCACCTTCGTGTCCGGGACCTTCAACGGCAACCCGCTCTCGGCCGCGGCCGGCCTGGCCACGCTGAACGTGCTGGCCGAGCCCGGCACCTACGAGCGGCTCGACGCGATGGCTGACCGCATCCGTGCCGAAGTCGTTTCGATGGGGCGCGAATTCTCCATCCCCCTGCTGGTCGGCGGCGACGGACCGGTGCTGCAGGTGCTGTTCACGGAGGCGGACGAGATCGTCAACTACGAGAGCATGCTGTACGCCGACAAGGAGCGTGCGTTCCGCTTCGGCGTCGGCATGATCAGGCGAGGCTTCTTCGTCAGCCCGTACGAGAAGATCTACCTGTCGACGGCCCACACCGACGAGGACCTGGACCGGGCGCTCGCGGCCATGCGGGAGGTGCTGAAGGAGCTGCCTGCGGCGGCATGAAGGCGGTCGTCAAGACGCGCCCGGAGCCGGGCAACGTCGAGTTGCTGGACGTCCCCGAGCCCACCGCCGGCCCGGATGACGTGGTCATCCAGGTCCACAACGCCGGCATCTGCGGCACCGACATCCACATCCTGAAGAGCGAGTACGTGATCCATCCACCGGTGGTGATGGGACACGAGGTGTGTGGCGAGATCGTCGAGACGGGGCCCGGCGTCACCGGCTTCGCCGTCGGCGACCGCGTCACCGTCAACCCGACCGCGGGCAGGCTGTGCGGGACCTGCCGCTACTGCCGCTCCGGCGCCCCGTTTTTCTGCGTCGACCGCGCGGGGCTGGGCAGCGGGATCGACGGCGGCTTCGCCCGGTACTGCGCGGCCCGTCAGGGAATCCTCTTCCGGGTACCGGACAGCCTCGACTCCTCAGTCGCTGCGCTGAGCGAGCCGCTGGCATGCGTCTACCAGGCGGTGGTCGAGCTCACCGGGATCAAGGCGGGCGAGCTGGTCGTGGTGACCGGTCCCGGCCCGATCGGGCTGATGGCGCTGCTGCTGGCCAAGGTGCGCGGCGCGCGCGTGCTGGTGCTCGGCACCGGCGCCGATGCCGTCCGGCTCGACTGCGCCCGCAGCCTGGGCGCAGACATCGTGCTCGATGTGGAACAGGAGGACGCGGCCGAGGTCGTCGCCGACCTGACCGGCGGCTACGGCGCCGACGTCGCCCTGGAGTGCTCGGGGGCGGCCGGCGGCGCCGCGCAGTGCCTGGAGCTGCTCAAGAGCGAGGGCTCGTACACGCAGGTGGGCATCTTCGGTGTGCCGATCCGGGTGAACCTGGACGCGGTGGTGATCAAGCAGCTCCGCGTGCAGGGCTCCATCTGCCACACGTGGCAGACCTGGGAGCGCACGATGGCCTTGCTGGCGTCGGGCACGATCGACCTGGCCCCGCTGATCTCCACCCGCCTGCCGCTCACCCGCTGGCAGGAAGCGTTCGACGGGGTGATGGCCAAGCGCTCGATCAAGACCCTCCTGTACCCCGACGACTGACCGCGCCGTGCAGCCGTAGCTGGGTTGTGGCAGTCTTCGAGGCGATGATCGAGATCGCGAGACAGGAGATTGCGGAGATTCCCTGCATCGTGCTGCGCGACACGCGCCTCCCCACGGCTCCCGTGGTGGTCCATTACCATGGGTGGACCGGTAGCAAGGGGGCTGTGGAGAGTCCGGACCAGTCCCTGGTGCAACTGGCGTCGGCCGGCTTCCTGGTCGTGGCGCCCGACTGTTACGAGC